>JAUHWJ010000115.1 GCA_030424705.1 Alphaproteobacteria bacterium
CGCTCGTCGCCTCGTCGAGGAGCAGGATCGGCGCGTCGCGCAGGATCGCGCGGGCGATGGCGATGCGCTGCTTCTGCCCGCCGGAGAGCATCACTCCCCGCTCCCCCACGAAGCTGTCATAACCTTCGGGGAGCGCGGCGATGAACTCATGCGCCGCCGCCGCCTTCGCCGCCGCCTCCACATCGGCGTCAGAGGCGCCCGGCCGGCCGAAGCGGATGTTCTCCCGCGCCGAGGCGGCGAAGATCACCGGCTCCTGCGGCACGAGCGCGATGCGCGCGCGGAGCGCCGCCGGATCCATCTCCGCGATGTCCGCCCCATCGACGAGGATGCGCCCGGAGCCGATATCGTAGAACCGCTGGAGAAGCTGGAACACCGTCGTCTTGCCCGCCCCCGAAGGGCCCACGAGCGCGACCGTCTCTCCCGGCTTCACATCGAGGTCGAAGCCTTCGAGCGCAGAGACGAGCGGTCGTTGCGGATAGCGGAATCCCACCCCCTCGAAGCGGATCGCGCCCCGCGCCGGCTCGGGGAGCGGCGCCGGGGAAGCCGGCGCCGCCACCGGGTCCGGCGTCTCCAGCAATTCCACGAGCCGCTCCGTCGCGCCCGCGGCGCGCTGCAACTCGCCCCAGATCTCCGACAGCGCGGCCACGGCGCCGGAGACGAGCACGGCGTAGATCAGGAACTGCGCCAATTCCCCCGGGCTCATCGCGCCCGAGCGCACGTCCCGCGCCCCGATCCAGAGCACGCCGACGATCCCGGTGAAGACGAGGAAGATCACGATCGCCGTCATCCAGGAGCGGACGACGACGCGCCGCCGCGCCGCGTCGAAGGCCTGCTCCGTCAGCGCGCCGAACCGCGAACGGCTCGCGCCCTCGGCGGTGAAGGCGAGCACGGTCTGCGCCGCCAGCAGCGTCTCCGAGGCCTGGGCCGAACTGTCCGCCACCCGGTCCTGGCTCTCCCGGCTGAGGCTCCGCACCCGCCGCCCGAGGATCAGGATCGGGAAGATCACCAGCGGCACGATGAGGAGCGCGAAGCCCGCCAGCTTCGGCGAGGTCCAGGTCATCAGCGCCATGCCGCCCACGAACATCAGCGCGTTGCGGAGCGCGATGGAGACGGAGGAAGAGATGACGGAGAGGAGCAGCGTCGTGTCCGTCGTGAGGCGGGAGATCACCTCCCCCGTCATCGCCCGCTCGTAGAACCCCGGGCTCATGCCGATCACATGATCGTAGACCGCCCGGCGGATGTCGGCGATCACCCGCTCCCCTAGCCGGGTCACCAGCCAGAAGCGCAGCGCGGTCGCCACCGCAAGCAGCGCGGCGATGCCGATGGCCCCGGCGAAATACTGGTCCATCAGCGCCGCGTTCTCCTCCGCGAACCCGTCCACCACCCGGCGCACCGCGAGCGGCAGGATCAGGCTCAGCACGGCGGTGGAGACGAGCGCCGCCAGGGCCGCGAGCACCGTGCCGCGATAGGGCGCGAGGAACGGGGCCAGCGCACGGAGCGGTTTTACGGTCTTCGACTTGGCTCTGATCTCGGTCATCGTCCCTCCCGGCGGGCCGATCTAACCGGCGGGCGGGGCGCGGAGCAAGGCGGCGGACCGCGGCTTGCCGACGCGCACATGCGAATCACCCCATTTTCGCGTTATATGGCGCGCATTCGCAGAGTGTTCTTCACGTATTCGACAGGCGCATGGTCCCGCGCCGCCGCAGCGGAAGCCCCGATGGTCTCGATGATCCTTCGCGACACGGTCGACGCCGCCCTTGCCGATCCGGGGGCCGCGGAGGGATTCCGCCGCCGCGTCTCCGCCCTCGCCGCGGCGCAGGGCGTCTCGCTTCGACCGGAAGATGAGGCGACGATCGCGGAGATGGGCGCCCGCTATGTGCGCGAGACGGTTCGGCTCATCGAATCCTGCGCCACTGCGGCGGGGCAGGCGCGGGCGGACGCGATGATGAAGCCGCTGACCGGCGCGGCGGAGGGCTTCTTCCTCCGCCCGCCGCCCGGTCTGCCGGAGCCGCGAGGGCTCTTCGGCATGATCTGCGCCGCCTTCCTTGCCCGTTCCACGCTCCGCGCCGTCTCCGAGGCGACGCGCCTCCGCCGCGGCTTTCCCCTCATCGCGGCGGACCCGCATCCCGAGGCGGGGACGATCCGCGCCCTGCTTGGCGAAGGGCTCGCCCGCTCGCTCGACGCGCTGGTGGAGGATGCGCTCTCCGCCCCCGGCCTCCGGCATTTCGCGAACATGGCCTGGACCCTCCAGAACTCCCTGCACGCGACCGGAAGGATCTCCGAATGGGGCCCGACCTGGGCGGACGAGATGGCCAGGCGGAGCGCGCGGATCGGCTTCAGATTGTCCTGAACGCCCGCTGCGGCGCGACGACCTCCCCCGCCCGGATCATCGCCTTCAGCACCGTCGCCGCCCCCGCCTGGCGGGAGACGGCCTCGGGATCGTAAACCCCGTCCTTCACGTATTTCCCCGCCCGGTACTGGTTGGAGAAGCTCCAGAGATAGGGCGTCGGCGCCCCGCGGCGGCGATAGCCGAAGCCGTTATAGCGTTCGAGTTCGAAGAGGAGCCGCGCCAGCGTCCAGTCCGCGATCCGGTGCAGCCCGTGGCCGCGCAGCGCGTCCGCCGCGCTCTCCTCCCACGAAAAGGGCGGCTCCCCCCTCGCGGGCCGCCCGGCCGGAACGCGCACCGTCCGCGCCGTCAGCGGGTCGCCGTTATGGAGATGGCGGGAGAAGTCGAACCCCGCCTCCAGCCCGTGCGTGAGCCCGGTGAAGACCCATGGAACCCCCGTCTCCGCCTCCGCCGCGCGATAGGCCTCCGCCCCGCGCTTGAGCCGGGCGCGGAAGGCGGCGATTTCGTGCGCGCGCTCGGCGAGCGGCTCCGCCGCGTCGAACATCGCCTCGTATTCCGCCCCGATCTCCTCGAACCGGGTCGCGCGGGAGACGAAGAGAGCGGCCCGCGGCGGAGCCGAAGGCTGCGCCGCCTCCGCCGCCGGGCGCGGCTCCAGCGCGGCTCGGGCCCGGGAGAGCGTCGCGGCGCGAAGGCCGCGCAGCGCCTCCCGCGCCGCCTCCCGCAGGGGCCGTGCGGCGTGCGGGTCGCGGGAGAGCGCGTAAAGAGCGGCCATGTCCAGCCCGGCGAGGTTCATGCGGTTCATTCTCCGGTCTCCTTGGCGGCGAGCGCGGCTTCATAGGCTTCAAGGGCGCGGAGCGCGGCGGAGAAGCGCATGTTCGCAGTTCTCCATTCGGCCCGCGCCGCCTCCGCCGCCTTGAGGCGCCGGCCGAGCGCGGCGGCCTCCGCCGCATTCAGGGGAAGGCCGCCCGCCTCCATCACGGCGGCGAAGGAGCCTGCGCCCCAGCCCGGACCCTCTGCAGCGAGAAGCGCGGCGAGCTCCCGCTCCGCCGCCGCGAAGTCCCGCGCCGCCGCCGCGCCCTGCGGCGCGGCCCGCCCCGCGAGCGGATCGAACAGCGCGTCCATCGCGGAAAGGAACCGCGCCTCTTCCGCCGCCGCGCCCGCTTCCGCCATGGCCGCGGCGAGCGCGCGGAGCCGCGGCATTTCGGAGACGAGCGCGGTTCGGTCCCCCTTCGGCGCCACGCAGCGCGCGCGCAGCGCCTCTACGGCGTAGCGCATGGCGCAGTCCGACTCCGCCTGCCGCGCCGCGCCGCCGAAGGCCGGCGCCAGCGCGTCGAGCGCAAGGAGCCCGGCGCCGCGCGGGCCGATGACGACCGGCGCGCGGTCGAACGCGCCGTCGGGCGCGCAGGCCGAGAGGAAGAGCGCCGCGCCCGAAAGGGCGGCGCGAAGGGTTGAGATGTCCATGTCTGTCTCCGGCGGCTGCGGAGAGCAGGGTTAACGGAAGCTTCCTAATTTCCGGCGAATCGAGCGCGCGTTGCGTGCGCCGCGCGGTCTTTCGCGCCCGTCTCGCCCTTCCTGCGCCGATCCGCTATAGCGCGCCCACAAGTCTCGGAGGCCTCGATGGCGCGCATCCTCATCACGTCCGCCCTTCCCTATATCAACGGGATCAAGCATCTCGGGAATCTCGTCGGTTCGCAGCTGCCGGCGGACCTTCACGCCCGCTACATGCGCGCCCGCGGCCACGAGGTGCTCTTCATCTGCGCGACGGATGAGCACGGAACCCCGGCGGAGCTCGCCGCCGCGAAGGCCGGCGAGCCCGTGGCCGAATACTGCGCCCGCATGTGGCGCGTGCAGAAGGACATCGCGGACGGATTCCGCCTCTCCTTCGACCATTTCGGCCGCTCCTCCTCGGACCGGAACCGCCGCCTGACCCAGCATTTCGCGGAGCGGCTCTCGGCCGCGGGCCTGATCGACGAGGTAATGGAGCGGCAGGTCTATTCGAAGGCGGACGGCCGCTTCCTCCCCGACCGCTACATCGAGGGGACCTGCCCGAACTGCGGCTATGAGAAAGCCCGCGGCGACCAGTGCGAGAACTGCACCAAGCAGCTCGACCCGACGGACCTCATCAACCCCCGCTCCGCCATTTCCGGCTCCACCGATCTGGAAGTGCGGGAGACGAAGCACCTCCATCTCCGCCAGTCCGCCATGCGCGCGCATCTCCGCGATTGGATCGACACGCGGGAGGGTTGGCCGGTCCTCACCACCTCCATCGCCCGGAAATGGCTGGATGACGGCGAGGGCCTGCAGGACCGGTCGATCACCCGCGATCTCGACTGGGGCATCCCCGTGCAAAAGGGGGAGAAGCCATGGCCTGGCATGGAGGGCAAGGTCTTCTACGTCTGGTTCGACGCCCCCATCGAATACATTGCCGCGACGGCGGAATGGGCGGACGCGCACGGGCTGGGCGAGGATGGCTGGCGCCGCTGGTGGCGCGCGGATGAGGGCGCGGGCGACGTCCGCTACACGCAGTTCATGGGGAAGGACAACGTGCCCTTCCACACCCTCTCTTTCCCCGCCACGCTGATGGGCTCGGCCGAGCCGTGGAAGCTCGTAGACTACATCAAGAGCTTCAACTATCTCAATTACGAGGGCGGGAAATTCTCTACCTCCTCCGGCCGCGGCGTGTTCATGGACCAGGCGCTGGAGATCCTGCCCGCCGATTACTGGCGCTGGTGGCTTCTCTCCAACGTCCCCGAAAGCTCGGATTCCGACTTCACGTGGGAGAGCTTCCAGAACGGCGTGAACAAGGACCTGGCGGATGTGCTGGGCAACTTCGTCTCCCGCATCACCAAATTCTGCCGCTCCCGTTTCGGGGAGGCTCTGCCCGAGGGCGGCGCGCCGGGGCCGGAGGAGGCGGAGCTTGCGGCGGAACTGTCCCGGCGCCTTGCGGAGTATGAGCGTGCGATGGAGGCGATCGAGGTCCGCCGTGCGGCGCAGGCGCTTCGCGCGATCTGGGTCGCGGGCAACGAATATCTTCAGCGCGCCGCGCCCTGGACGAAGATGAAGGAAAGCCCGGAGGAGGCGGCGATGATCGTCCGTACAGGCCTCAACCTCGTCCGCCTCTACGCCATCCTCTCCCGCCCCTTCATCCCGGACGCTGCGGGCGCGATGCTAACCGCGCTCGGCCTGACGGAGAACGAACCCTGGCCGGAAAGCGCGGAGGCGGCGCTCGCCGCCCTCCCCTCCGGCCACGCCTTCACGACGCCGGACGTCCTCTTCGCCAAGCTGGACGACGAACGGCGGGAGGCGCTGGAGGCCCGCTTCGCCGGAAAGGGCTGAGCCGCCGCGTGCAGCCCTGCACTCCCGCTCCACCCCGCGCCGCGCTATCTGCGGTTGAAAGACAACAGGCGAGGGCGGGATGCAGGCGATCATGGCGGAGACTCTGGCGGGCGGCGGGTGGCTCCTCGCCTGCGCCACGCTGGCCTATATCCTCGGCTTCCTGTTCCGCGACCAGGCGCTTCTCCGGGCCCTTCTCCTGCTCGGCTCCGCCTTCTACATCGCCTATTACTACATGCGGCCGGAGCCGCTCTGGGGCGCGATCGCGGCGAGCCTCGCGATCAACGCCGCCAATCTCTTCGGGCTGCTGCGGCTTCTCTACAGCCGCCATTTCACCATCCTCCCCGCCGCCTCCCGCCCCGTCTTCGCGGCGATGCGCGGGCTCCAGCCCGGCGAGTTCCGCGCGCTTATGCGTCTCGGCGAACCGGTGGAGCCCGCCCGCGCCCTGAAGCTGACGACCGAAGGCGTCACGCCCGAATATCTCTGGTTCGTCACCCGCGGCGAGGCCACGGCGGAAAAGGCCGGGCGCCGCTTCGCCATCCCGGAGATGACCTTCATCGGGGAAATCAGCTTCGTGCTGAAGGAGCCCGCCTCCGCCACCGTAGCGCTCGAAGCCGGGGGCGCCGCGATCCGATGGCGGAGGGGCCGCCTCTCCGCCGCCCTCCGCCGCGCGCCGCAACTCGAGCGCGCGGTGGAGGCCCTCATCGCGCGGGACATGGCGCGGAAGGTGGCGGACGGGATCCATATCGGCGCCGGCGCCCGGGAAACGGGCGCCCGCGAGGCTGGCGCTCCCGGTCCGCGCGGCTTATCTTCCGCGCATGTCGCATGACGGCCTGATCCAGGAAATCGAGAGCTGGCTGATCGACCGGTCGCTGGGCGAGCCGGATATAGAGCGGCTCTTCGAACAGCTCTGCGCCCGTCTCGCCGGCATCGGCGTGCCGCTCCAGCG
>JAUHWJ010000116.1 GCA_030424705.1 Alphaproteobacteria bacterium
CTGAGCATGATGATCGCGACGACGCCGATCATCGTTCCGGTCATCGTCGGGCTCGGTTACGATCCGGTCTGGTGGGGGGTGATCTTCGTGATCCTGATCGAGGCGGCGCTCATCACGCCGCCCGTGGGCATGAACCTCTATGTCGTGCAGGCGGTGCGGAAGGGCGGCGGGGCGTTCAGCGACCTCTTCAAGGGCGCGGCGCCCTTCCTCCTCGCCATGCTGGCGATGATCGGCCTGCTTCTCGCCTTTCCGGAGCTCGCGCTCTGGCTGCCGACGATCGTGAATCCCAAATCCGGCTGAATAGGCCGGCCATCAACAGGAGAGAGACATGAAAAGACTGCTTCCCGCCGCCCTCGTCGCGGCCCTCGCGGCGCCCGCCGCCGCGCAGGAGATGCCGGCGACGGAGTTCAACGTCGTCGGCTCCATCGGCGGCCTCTCCATGTACAAGGAGAAGGAACTGCCGTTCTGGACCGAGCAGGTCCCGGCCGAGACGGGCGGCAAGATCACCGCCAACGTGAAGCCCTTCACCGAGCTCGGCATGAAGGGCGGGGAGATCTTCAGGCTCGTCAGCGACGGCACGCTGCAGATGGCGACGACCGTGCTCGCCTACAATTCGGGCGAGGTGCCGCGGAACGAATCCGCCGATCTCGTCGGCCTTGTCACCAGCGTGGAGCAGCTTGCCGATATCGTGGAGGCCTGGCGGCCCTCCTTCTCCACGTTCCTGGAGACGGAGCACAACATGAAGCTCCTCGGCTTCGGCACCTACCAGGCGCAGGTGATCTATTGCCGGGACGAGTTCACGAGCATCGCCGACCTCGCCGGGCGGAAGGTTCGCGCCTCCGGCGCCTCGCAGCAGGCCTTCGTGAGCCATCTCGGCGGCTCGCCGCTCACCATCGCCTTCGCCGAGGTGCAGACGGCGCTGACGAGCGGGGTGGTGGATTGCGCGATCACCGGCGCGCTCTCGGGCTACAACGCCCGCTGGCATGAAAGCGCGAAGTTCATCTCCCCGATGCCGGTCAATTTCGGCGTGGCGGCGCAGCTCGCCAATCTCGACTGGTGGAACGGGCTCGACCCGGCGGTGCAGACTTATCTCGAGACGAGCCTCCGCGGGCTGGAGACTGCAATCTTCGAACAGGCCGCGACCGAGACGGCGACGGGCCTCGCCTGCAACACGACCGGTCCCTGCCCGCTCGGCGAGCCCGCGGGCATGACCCTCGTGCCGCTGACGCCGGCGGACGAGACGCTGCGCGAGGAGGCCGTTGCCGCCGCGATCCTCCCCGCCTTCGCGGAGCGCTGCGGCGAGGCCTGCGTGGCGGACTGGAACGCGAGCGTCGGCACGGTGCTCGGCGTCACGATCGAGTGAAGCGCTCCGGCAGTTCGGGCGTGTGAGACTGGAGAAAGGCGCGGGCCCCGGTCGTGAACCAGGCCTGCGCCAGACCGGGGCCGAGCGGCTCCAGCCGGAAGGCGTGCCGCGCCCCGCCGCGGAACGCCTCGTAGCGGGTCCAGTAGGAATCCCCCTCGAAGCCGTAGACGCCCGCCTCCGTCTCCCCCGTCGCGAAGCGAAGGGCGCAGGAGCCGTCGGCCCGGTATTCGACCTCGGCGGCGAAGGCGCGCGTCTCGGGGTCGAAGTTGAAGACCCGGCGGCCGGCGATGAACCGGCGCACGTCCTTTTCGTTCATCATCGGCGTCTCCCCGCTTTGCCGGGGCGAGACTAGCGCGGCTCCGCCCCCTCTGGCCAGCGCGCGCCCGTCTCGAAGAAATAGGGCCGGGCGCGGAGCCTGCGGAAGCCGCTCCGGTAGGCGCGCGGGCCGCTCCGGAACCGGGCGCGGAAGGCGCGGGAGAAGGACGAGAGGGAGGAGAAGCCCGTCGTCGCGGCGACCTCGGTCACCGGCGCCTCCGAATACATCAGCATGTGCCGCGCGGCGTTGAGCCGGATCGCGAGATAGCGGCCCGAGGCCGTCTCCCCGAGATGCAAGCGGAAGAGCGCCTGCAGCCGCCGGAGAGAGAGCCCCGCGGCGGCGGCGATCGCCTCGATGGGCAGGGGCGCCTCCACATTCGCCTCCATCGCCTCCAGCGCGCGGCGGAGCCGCGGGTCGGGGATCGTCTCAGGGGCGGTCAGCGGGTCTCCCTGGCGCGTCTCGCCCGGGCGGCCCGGCCCGGCGATCAGGTCAGCCTCCACGAAGCGGGCGACGGCGGGCCCATGGTCCCTTTCGACCACGGCGAGGAAGAGGTCGTGGCAGGAGAGATGGCCGCCGCAGGTGAGGCGCGGCCCGTCGATCACGAAGATCTCGTCGCGGAAATCGACGTGCGGAAAGCGCTCCGCCACCGCGGGCCGCACTTCCCAATGCGTCGTGGCGCGGCGCCCGTCGAGAAGGCCGGCCTCTGCAAGGAAGACGGCCCCGAAATCCACGCCGCAAAGCTCGGCGCCCTGCCGGGCGAGGCGGCGGAGCCAGGGGAAGAGGGCGCGCTTCCACGGCTCCGGCTGGTCATAGGCGGCGACGACCAGCGCCATGTCCAGCCGCGGGTCCTCCGCGAAGGTCGCGCCCGGCGAAACGGCGATCCCGACACCGCTTTCAACCGGCGCGCGGCTCTCACCGACGAAGGAAATCTCGTAGGCGGGGCGCTGGAAGAACCGGCTCGCCGCGCGGAGCGGCTCGAGCGCGAGGAGCGCCGAGGAGAGCGACATCGCCGGGGTGACGACGACGCCGACCCGTCGAATCCGTGGCGGCGAAGGCGGGCCGGCGGCGCGGGCTCTTGTAACGATCCGCTCATTCTGCATCGCCTGAGGTTAACTTTGTAGCGCCTGAAGACAAGCCTGCGCCTGCGAATCGCCCGATGCTGCTTTCGACAGTCGCCGCCCGACCGGCGGCGCAGGATGCGGAAGGCCATGATGCTCGACCGGACCGACTCTCCACGCCCGCTCCCCGCCGACGCCGCGCTGCGCGCCCGCGCGGCCTCCGTCATCCCCGGCGGGCTCTGGGGCCACATGAACGCGGCGCGGATGCCCGCCGACTTCCCGCAATTCTTCTCCGGCGCCGAGGGCTGCCGGATCCGGGATGCGGACGGCAACGAGTACGTCGACTTCATGTGCGCTTACGGCCCGATGGCGCTTGGCTATCGCGACCCCGAAGTGGAGGAGGCGGCGGCGGCGGCGCTGGCGAAGGGGGAGGTCGGCAACGGCCCTTCCCCGGTTCTCGTCGATCTCGCGGAACTGCTGGTGGACACGATCCCCCATGCCGACTGGGCGATGTTCCAGAAGAACGGGACAGACGCGACGACCGCCTGCGTCACCATCGCCCGCGCCGGGACGGGGCGGCGGAAGATCCTCGTCGCGCGGGGCTCGTATCATGGCGCGGTGCCGTGGTGCACGCCCTCCCTCGCCGGGGTGACGGCGGAGGACAGGGCGCATCTGGTGGAGTTCGACTACAACGACGTCGCCTCGCTCCGCGCGGCGGCGGAGGCGGCCGGGGCGGATTTCGCCGGGCTCATCGTCAGCGCCTTCCGGCACGATGCGCGGAAGAAGCAGGAGATGCCGACGCTCGAATTCGCCCGCGCTGCGCGGGCCGTGTGCGACGCGGCGGGCGCCGCGCTCATCATCGACGACGTGCGCGCCGGATTCCGGCTCCATGTGGGCGGAAGCTGGGAGCCCTACGGGGTGCGCCCCGACCTTTCCGCCTGGTCGAAGGCCATCGCGAACGGCTGGCCGCTCGCGGCGGTGACGGGGAACGACCGGTTCCGCGAGGCGGCGACGCAGATCTTCGTCACCGGCTCCTTCTGGTGCGGCGCCGCCGCGATGGCCGCCGCTCTGGTCTCGATCCGCCGCTATCGGGAGACTGACGCGATCCCCCATATGGGGGCGATGGGGGAGCGGCTCCGGGCCGGGATCGCGGCGCAGGCCGCGGCGCATGGCGTCGCGCTCAGCCAGACGGGGCCGGCGCAGATGCCGATGGTGCTCTTCGATGACGACGAGGACCTTGAGAAAGGCTTCTGCTTCGTATCGGCCGCGTTGCAGCGCGGCGTCTATCTCCACCCGTGGCACAACATGTTCCTCTCCGCCGCGCACCGGCCGGAGGACATCGACTTCGCGCTGGAGGCGACGGACGCGGCGCTCGCGGAAGTCGCGAGGAGGTTCGGATGAGCGAGGCTCGAATGGGACCGGGAAGCAATTCCGACGCCTTCCTGGCGGACCGCGCGCGCTTCGTCCGGACGGAGACGGTCCGGCTTTCGCGCATCGCGGGGGCGGGGCATTATTCCTCCACATTCTCGGCGGCGGAGCTTTTCGCCTGCCTCTATTACGACCACCTGAAGCTCGACCCGGCGAACCCCGCCTGGGAGGAGCGGGACAGGTTCGTGCTCTCCAAGGGCCATGCCGCCATCGGGCTCTATCCGGTCCTCGCCGATCTCGGCTTCTTCGCGCCCTCCGCGCTCGACGACTACACGCGGCTCGGCAGCCCGTTCGGGGACCATCCGGACATGAAGAAGATCGCCGGGGTGGATTTCTCCTCCGGCTCGCTCGGCCACGGGCTCTCCATAGGGCTCGGCATGGCGCTGGCGGGGCGAATCGGCGGCAAGGGCTACCGCGTCCATGTCATGTTGGGGGACGGGGAACTGCACGAGGGGCAGATCTGGGAGGCGGCGATGGCGGCCGGGCACTACCGGACGCAGGGCCTCGTCGCCATCGTGGACCGCAACACGCTCTGCATCGACGGGACGACGGAGGAGATCATGTCCGTCGAGCCGATCGAGGACCGCTTCGCCGCCTTCGGCTGGGCGGTGAGCCGGATCGACGGGCACGACATCCCGACGATCCGCGCGACGCTCCGCGCGCTGAAGCCGGCGGGGGAGGGCAAGCCGCAGCTCATCGTCGCCGACACGATCAAGGGCAAGGGCGTGAAGCGGATGGAGATGGCGCTCAACTGGCATGTCGGGAATCTCGTCGGGCAGGACTATGACGACGTGATGGCCGAGCTCATGGGCGAGGAGGCCTGATCATGGGGGAAGCGCAGGACCAGTCCGAAATCTTCCGCGGCACGCAGGCGGGCGGCGCGCTTCGCGACGCGCGCTCGGTGCAGGGCACGCCGGCGGCGGCGGCCCCGGCGTTCATCCTCGGGGAGGAGCTGGCGGACATGGCCGACGCCGACCCGCGCGTCGTCGCGCTGACGGCCGACCTCGCTTCCGCCAACCGGCTTGTCGAGTTCAAGGCGCGGCATCCGGGCCGCTTCTTCGACATGGGGATCGCTGAAAAGAACATGCTCACGGTCGCGGCGGGGCTCGCGGCCTGCGGCTATGTTCCTTTCGCGGCGACCTTCGCCTCCTTCTGCGCCCTTCTCGGCGCGGAGCAGATCAGGACGGATTGCGCCTATCCGCGCATGAAGGTGCGCGCCATTGGGCATCATTCCGGCATCTCGATGGGGTTCTACGGCACCTCGCATCATGCGACGGAGGACCTTGCGATGATGCGGTCCATCGCGGACCTCACCGTGGTCTGCGCGGCGGACGCCAACGCGCTGCGCGCAATCCTGCGGGAAAGCGTGGATCACCCGGGCGCAATGTATATCCGCCTCGGCCGCGGGCGGGACCCGGTCGTCTATCAAGAAGTTCCCGCGCTCCGCTTCGGGCAGGCGACCCGGCTGCGGGACGGGAGCGACATCACCATCATCACCACCGGCGCGGTGGTGCGCGCGACGCTGGATGCGGCGGAGTTGCTGGCGGCGGAGGGGATCGAGGCGCGGGTGCTCGACATGCACACGGTCAAGCCGCTCGACCTCGCGGCGCTGGAGGCCGCGGCGCGGGAGACGGGGGCGATACTGACCGTGGAGGAGGCCAACATCGTCGGCGGGCTCGGCGGCGCAGCGGCGGAGGCGCTGGTGGACATGCCGCGCATCCCCTTCCGCCGCCACGGCGTGCCCGACGAGTTCGCGCCGGTAGGCCCGCCCGCCGCGCTCTACGCCCATTACCGGCTCGACGCGGCGGGAATCGCCGCGGTCGCCCGAGAAACCCTGAAGAGGGCCTGAAGCCCCGAACCGACCAACGCAACGACAGAGGAGTCACGACATGTTCCGCTTCCCGGCCCCGAGGGCGAGAGCCGCGCTCGCAGCCCTCATCCTGCCGCTGGCGCTCGCCGCGCCGGCCCATGCCCAGACGCTCGTGATCGCGCGCGACATGGACGTGAACTCGCTCGATCCGCATCGCGGCTTCTGCGACACCTGCCAGATCGTCTTCTCCTCGGTCTATGAGCGGCTGGTGGACCTGGCGGCGGACAACAAGACGATCATCCCGCTCCTCGCCGAAAGCTGGACCTCCAACGAGAACCAGACCGTCTATACGTTCACGCTGAACGCCGGCGCGAAGTTCGCGGACGGCAGCCCTGTGACTTCGGCCGAGGTGAAGTGGAGCCTGGAGCGGCTCGCCAACCTGAAGGCCGATCCGGGCTTCCTGATGGACGGGCTCGCCTCCATCGAGACGCCGGATGCGCGGACGGTCGTCATCACCATGGCGGCGCCGAATTCTGAGCTGCTCGGCATTCTCGCGGCGCCCTACGCCTCCATCGTCAACGCGAAGGTGGCGGAGGCGGCGGGCGCTGCGTCCGGCGCGGGG
>JAUHWJ010000117.1 GCA_030424705.1 Alphaproteobacteria bacterium
CTTCAGGCGCGGGTCAGGATGGATCAGGATCGGCAGAATGCTCATGATAGCGAGGTAAGCGAGGGAAGCGCGGCGGTCAACGGCGCACGGGCAGCCGGAACTCGGCGAAGTAACCGGAGCCTTCCGCTCGCGCCTCGACAAGCCAGAGCGTCTTCGGCGAGGCCCGCGCGGAGGCGCCGGGCAGGTTTGCCGGCAGGTCGAACTCGAAGTCAGTCCTGGCCGGTCTCCCTCTCGTCATCGGGAGCCGTTTCGTCGTCTCGTGAAGCCGGTCTACGACCAGCCCGACGCCGGAACGCCATTCGCCGCGGACGAAGCGCCCGGGGTCGCGCCGGATGCGGATGCAGCGGAGGGAGAGGTCGATCTCCCCGGCCTGAGGCGGCGCCGGGATCTCGAGGGCGCCCCGGAAGGCTGCGCCCGGCTTCAGCGGGAAGTCATCCGAGACAATCCGGCTCGTTCCGAAGCGCCCGAGTCGCGCCCGTCCCCTTCGGCGGAGCCAGAGGAGGATCACGCCGATTCCGCCGGGAACGAGCGCGAAGGCGAAGAAGGGCGCCGCCGCGAAGAGGCCGAGAGGGATGAAGGGCATTGCGGCGGCGAGCCAGAGGAGCGGGGCGAGGAGGCCGCCGCCGCGGGCAGCTTCCTCCGGAAGTGCGCCGTCACGCCATTCGAGCCCGCCGGTCATCGCCCCGTCGGCGTCGTCCCGCGCCTCCCGCGCCGACCTAAGGTTGCGCCGCCGCCTCTCACGCGGGGCCGCGAGGAGGCGCATGGCGGCGCCGGCGGCGAGAAAGCCCGCGGAGAAGACGAAGGCGATGGCGATGCGTGGTTCGGCAGGGATGTAACCGGCGACCGCAGCCGCCGAGACAGCGGCAAGCGACAGAAGCGCCCAGCCGGCTATGTCCGAACCGGTGATCCGCTCGCGAAGCCGCGCCGCATCGAGCAGGATCGCGCCGAGGCTGGCGACGAAAGCCGAGCCGGCGAAGGTCGCAGCCGGCGGCCACGCGCCTTGAAATCCGGGAAGGAACAGAAAGACGACCGAAAGGGCCGCCGCCGCCAGAAAGAGAAGTCCGGCCAAGCGCGCGAGCGAGGGCCAGTTCATGGAGCCTCCTTGCCTTCGCGGGAAGCCTAGCACAGTCTCCGGTCGTCCAGAACCGGCGAGGGCGCGATGGCCGACCCCGAACAATCCCCGATCTTCCGCCAGCGGCGGATCGAGGCGAAGATGCTGAAGCATGTCTATGAGGCGATCGCGGCCTCCCACGGCGAGGAGACGGCGAAGGCGACCGTCGCCGCCGCCGTCCGCGCCGCCTCGCTAGAACAGGCCGCCGAGATGGCGGAGGCGGTGCGCGCGAAGGGCGGCGAGCCCTCGATGCGCGCGCTGCAGGAGATCTATCCGCTCTGGTCCGCCGGCGGAGCGCTCGAGATCGAGCCGATCGCGGAGACGGAGGAGCGGCTGGATTTCGATGTCACCCGCTGCCGCTACGCCGAGATGTACCGGGAGATGGGGCTCGGCCATATCGGCCATCTCCTCTCCTGCCAGCGGGACGGAACCTTCGCCGAAGGGTTCGACCCGCGGATCAGGATGGAGCGGAAGGAGACAATCATGACCGGCTCCTCCCGCTGCACGTTCCGCTACAGATCTGATTAGTTTCCCAAAATCGGTTTGCAGACCAGCCTTCGAAAAGTTGTCTAAAACTCTTCCCGTCGGATGGTAGCTCATGTAGCCTTTCATCAACCGGGCGAATTTGTGTCTGCGTTCGTTCGCGCCGGTTTCAGTTGGGGACTAAGAGAAAGGATCACGAGATGGGTCTTGGACCTTTGGGCCGCGTTTTCGCGGCTGCTACGCTATGCGCGATGTCCGGAGGGGCGGCCTTGGCCACGCCGGCCTTCTTCCAGGGGTATGAAACGGACACCGCCGGATGGTTCACCGGGCCGACGAGTTGGTCGGGGTCAATCACGCGCGAAGATCAATCCGTCGCCGGCGTCACGCCGTTCGAGGGGAATTTCTACGGTCGTTTTCAACAGACCAATGAAGCCGGAGGCTTGACCGGCCCCTTCTCGAGGCTTGGTGATAGGCCCACGGCCTTCCCGGGCGAGTTCGCCGCATCGACGGCGATATTCCTCGACCTGTCCATGGCTGACGGCGAGGGGTTCGACTATTCGGTCGCCGCGCGAAGGACAGACGGCAACCACCTGCGTGACTTCATCTTCCATGTCACGAAGGATACGAGCACGGGGAAACTGCTGGTCGGGGGCAGCAACAACACCAACTTCGACCCGCGCGAGGACCTTGAGACGATCAACAATTTCGAGGTTACGGAGAGCGGCTGGTACATTTTCGAGCACCTCTTCAGGGATGATGGCGGCGCGCTCGCCGTCGATCTCAACCTGAAGGACATGTTCGGTCTGACGCTCTTTACGGAGACGCGGAGCAACCCGGCCGATCTGATTTCCGGCGTCGCGGGCCACAGCTATGCGTGGTTCACCAACATCGACGTTCAGAACGGGATTCTGGTCGATGCGACGTCGATCGGCCTCACCGCCGCGGTTCCCGTCCCCGCCGCGCTGCCGCTGCTTGCGACGGCGATCGGCGTGCTCGGCTTCGTCTCCCGCCGGCGGCGCGCCGCCGCCTGAGGGCCGTGCGGGGGCCGCGCGCGCGGCCCCCGCCTTTCGCTATTCCCCGCCGCCGAGGCCGTGAACATAGACGGCGACCTGCCGGATCTGCGCCTCTGTGAGCCTCCCCGTCCACGGCGGCATCACGCCGGCCCGGCTGTAGCGCACCGTCTCCTCGATCGTCTCGGGCGAACCGCCATAAAGCCAGATCGCGTCCGAGAGGGTCGGCGCGCCGAGATCGATGTTCCCCTCCCCGCCGTCGCCGTGGCAGGCGGCGCAATTGTCCGCGAAAACCTCCGCCCCTGCCGTCGCCGCCGCCGCGTCATGTTCTGCGCCCGAAAGGGAGAGCACATGCTGGACGACCGCCGCGATCTCCTCGTCCGAAAGCTGGTCGTCAAAGGCCGGCATTTCGGAGAAACGGGCGTCCGGGTCCTGCTCGTTGCGGATTCCGTGAGCGATGGTCGTATGGATCGCCTCGATGTCGCCGCCCCAGAGCCAGTCGTCGTCGAGGAGGTTCGGATAGCCTTTTGCCCCCGCCGCGCCAGAGCCGTGGCACTGGGCGCAATAGGTGCGGAAGACGGCGGCGCCGCCGTTGATCGCATAGGGCCCAAGCTCGGGGTGGGCGGCGATCTCCGTCAGCTCCGCGTTCACGATCCCCTCGTCGAGTGGCGCGTTCATCGCCCGGAAGCGGTCGATCTCCTCCGCCACCTCGCCGCGCGAGGAATAGCCGAGGACGCCGGCGGTCGCCTCCGTCAGCATCGGCCAGGCCGGATACGCCACCATGTAGGCGAAGGCCCAGATCACAGTGCCGTAGAAGGTCCAGAGCCACCAGCGCGGGAGCGGGGTGTTGAGCTCCTTGATCCCGTCCCACTCATGGCCGGTCGTGTCCGTGCCGGTCGCCTGGTCGATTTCCTTGTGGTCGCTCATTTCGTCACCCCGAAGTCGACGGTCTTGCAGTTCCCACAATCCGGGCAGCCGCCGGAGCAGGGCGCGCGCTCGTCCCGCAGGGGGATCGAGGCCGCGTCGTCATGAAGCGCGCGGGAGCCGGGGCGGAAGGCCCAGACGATCACGCCGAGGAAGATCAGCGTCAGCGCCAGCAGCGCCCAGCTGTCCGCCAGTTCACGCAGGAAGGAATAACTGTCCATCTCTTTCCCCTCAGCGGCTGGCGTCGGGCGTGAAGGTGGAGAAGTCCACCATCGTACCGAGGACCTGCAGATAGGCGATCAGCGCGTCCATCTCGGTCAGTTCGGGCTGGCCGTCGAAATTCGCTACGACGGCCCCGGGATAGCGTTCGAGGAGGGCGTCCGTGTCCGCATCCGGGTTCGCCTGGGCGCGGAAATCGGCCTTCGCCTCCGCGATCATCTCGTCCGTGTAGGGCACGCCGACGGTCCGGTTCGTCTCCAGCACGTCCGCGATGAATTCGGGCTCGATCCGCTTTTCCATGAGGAACGCGTATTGCGGCATGACGGATTCGGGGACGACCGATTGCGGGGCCATCAGGTGGTCGACATGCCATTCGTTGGAATAGCGGCCGCCGACCCGGGCGAGGTCCGGCCCCGTCCGCTTCGAGCCCCACTGGAACGGATGATCGTACATCGATTCCGCGGCGAGGCTGTAATGGCCGTAGCGCTCCACCTCGTCCCGCATCGGGCGGATCATCTGGGAATGGCAGGTATAGCACCCCTCCCGGATGTAGATGTTCCGTCCCTCCATCTCGAGCGGGGAGTAGGGGCGCACCCCCTCCACCTTCTCGATCGTGTTCTCGAGGTAAAAGAGCGGGGTGATCTCCACGATGCCTCCTACCGTCACGACGAGGAAGGAGAGGACGAAGAGCAGCGTCGCGTTCCGCTCGACATGCTTGTGTTTGTCGATAAGCGCCATGTCGGCCTCCTTATTCGGCGGGGATTGCGGCGGCGGCCGGGGCGGCGCGCTTCGCCTCCCCCCTCGCGACCGTCATCCAGAGATTCCAGCACATGATCATCGCGCCGGTGAGATAGAGGACCCCGCCAAGGCCGCGGACCACATACATCGGGAACTTGGCGGCCACGGTGTCGGCGAAGGCGTTGACGAGGAAGCCCTGGCTGTCCACCTCCCGCCACATCAGGCCCTCCATGATGCCGGTGACCCACATCGAGGAGGCGTAGAGGACGATACCGACCGTCGCGAGCCAGAAGTGCCAGCTCACGGCCCGAAGGCTGTAGAGCGCCTCGCGGTTCCAGAGCCGCGGCACGAGGAAGTAGAGCGCGCCGAAGGTGATCATCCCGTTCCAGCCGAGCGCGCCGGAATGGACATGCCCGATGGTCCAGTCGGTGTAGTGGGAGAGCGAGTTCACCGCCTTGATGGACATGACCGGCCCCTCGAAGGTCGCCATGCCGTAGAAGCCGACCGCGGTGACCATCATGCGCAGCACCGGGTCCGTGCGGAGCTTGTCCCAGGCGCCCTGGAGCGTCATCAGCCCGTTGATCATGCCGCCCCAGGAGGGCATCCAGAGCATGATCGAGAACACCATGCCGAGCGTCTGCGCCCAGTCGGGCAGGGCGGTGTAGTGCAGGTGGTGCGGCCCCGCCCAGATATAGAGGAAGATCACCGCCCAGAAGTGGATGATCGAGAGCTTGTAGGAATAGACCGGCCTGCCCGCCTGCTTCGGCACGAAATAGTACATCATGCCGAGGAAGCCGGCGGTGAGGAAGAAGCCCACCGCGTTGTGGCCGTACCACCATTGCGTGAGCGCGTCCTGCACCCCGGCGAACACCTGGACGGACTTGGAGCCGAACACGGAGACCGGGAGCGAGAGGTTGTTGACGATGTGCAGCATCGCGATCGTCACGATGAAGGCGAGGTAGAACCAGTTCGCGACGTAGATATGCGGCTCCTTGCGCCGCATGATCGTGCCGAGGAAGACGGCGAGATAGGCGACCCAGACGATGGTCAGCCAGATGTCCACATACCATTCCGGCTCGGCGTATTCCTTGGACTGCGTGGCGCCGAGCACATATCCGGTCGCCGCCAGCACGATGAAGAGCTGGTAGCCCCAGAACACGAACCAGGCGAGGTCCCCGCCCCAGAGCCGCGCCGCCGAGGTCCGCTGCACGACGTAGAAGGAGGTCGCGAGCAGCGCGTTGCCGCCGAAGGCGAAGATCACTGCAGAGGTGTGGAGCGGTCGGAGGCGCCCGAAGGTCGTCCATTCGAGGCCGAGATTGAGCGCCGGGAAAGCCAGCTGGAAGGCGATATAGACCCCGGCGAGGAAGCCCACAACGCCCCAGAGCGCCGTCGCGACCACGCCGTAGCGCACCACGCCGTCCATATAGCCCGTTTCCGGCGCGGGCTTCGCGCCGCCGATCCCGCGCAGCACCCAGACGAACATCCCGATGGATATCGCCAGGATGATGAGCGCATGAACCTGATAGGCGACGTCATGCGCGAAATTCGCGCCGATCGCCGCGAATGTGGCGATGAACGCCAGCACCCCGAGTTTCAAACCGTCCTGCATCCGTCTCACTCCTTCGGCCGGGCCGTCGCTATGACGCGGCGCGGCATTGGCATGGTGAGGGAATGCGGCTTCGGGCCCTTCGTCGCCTTGATCCACGTCAATACGGGGCTTTCGCGGCGGGCCTAGGTTCGGATCATCCAAACACAGGAGGAAACCGACATGGCTTTCAAGTCGATCGTCACCGTCTGGGACGGCAAGGAGGAGAGCCGCGCCGCCCTGCGCGCCGCCGCGCGGCTGGCCGGGGATGCGTCCGGCCATCTCGACATTCTTTGCCTCGGGCTCGACCGGACCCCGGTCGGCTACTACTCCGATGCGGCGATGGAGGTGCTGGACAGTTTCCATAAGGCGGCGGTCAACGAGGCGGAGACGCGCGCGGCCGAGGCGCGCCGCCTGATGCAGGCGGAGGACGTCTCCTGGGCGGTCAGAACCTCCGCCGTCCGCTACGCCGAGATCGGCCGCGCGGTGGGCGACGCCGCCTGGCATCAGGATCTCGTGGTC
>JAUHWJ010000118.1 GCA_030424705.1 Alphaproteobacteria bacterium
CCTCCTGCCGCGCTGCGACATGGGAAAGGGACATGGAGCCTCCCGGCAGGTCAAGCAGCGTGAGGCCGTCCAGAAAGAGCTCGCGGAAGATCACCCGCTCCGAAAAGCCGGGCGCGAGGCGGAACCCGATCCGCTTCGACAATTCCCCGAGCAGGCTGCCCACCTTGCGCTTGTTGTGCGCTTGAAGGTTTGACATCCGGTTGCGCGTCACGATCCAGTCGAGCGGCTTCAGCCCGGCCTCGGCCCGGATCTGCCGCGAGCGCCAGACCATCTCGGAATATACGGAGGGGCCAATCACCTTCTCGGTCAACGGGTCGACGCGGGCGAGGAGGTCGAAATCGATCAGGCTGTCGTTCATCGGCGTGATGAGTGTGTCCGCGCTCGCATGGGCGAGCTGCGCGAAATATGAATGCGCGCCGGGGCAGTCGATCAGGATGAAATCCGTCTCGGCCTGCAGCGATTCGAGTGCGCCGCCGAAGGCTTCGTCATCCGCTGCGCGGGCCTCGCGCCGGTCGTTCAGTTTCGACGCGGAAATGTCCCGCCGGAGCGGAAGCGCGAGCGCCTGCCCCGTCTTGCCGGCGCGGGCGGCGCGGTTGTCTAGATAGCGGAAGAAGCTCTGCTGCCGGAGGTCGAGATCCATCGCGCCCACGCGCTTTCCCTGCCGCGCGAGCGCGGCGAAGAGATGCATCGCCGTCGTCGACTTGCCTGAGCCGCCCTTCTCGTTACCGAGCACGATGACATGGGCGCGGGGCATGGGGCGATCCGAAGGCGGCGGAAAAGGCGGAAAGGGCCGCAGGCGCGGCCCGAATCAGAAGCCGAAGCCCTCGAACTTCTTCTTGAACTTGGAGACGCGGCCGCCCGTGTCCATCAGCCGCTGTCCGCCGCCCGTCCAGGCCGGGTGGACAGAGGGGTCGATGTCGAGCGTCATCGTGTCGCCCTCCTTCCCGTAGGTGGAGCGCATCTTCACGACGTCGCCGTTCAGCATCTTCACGTCGATGAAGTGGTAGTCAGGATGGATGTCTTTCTTCATGTCGTCAATCCTGGTTCTGGGCGCGGATTGCCGACCCGCGCCGCCACGGAAGCGCGCCGTATAGAGGAAGAGGCGGAGCCCGGCAAGCCTTCGCTGGCGCCGCCGCCGCGCCTTCAGAGCTGGCCGGGAACGCGCCTCAGCTCGAAGTCGAAGCAGAGCTTTCGCGCTCGTTCAGCCAGCATCGCCCGCTCGTTGGCCACGCGGGCGGGCGGCAAGGCCGCGCAGGCCTCCCGCCGCACCATTGGCCCGAAGAGGCAGAGCCGGTCCGCCTCTATCCGCCACTCGACGTTGGCGAAGCCTTCGATATATGAAGCGGTCGCCTTCCCGCCCGCCTCGAACTTCATGTCGAAGGGCGTGCCGAAGGCGGTGAAATAGCAACTCTCGCCGATCAGCGCCGCCGTCCGTTCGCGGTCAAGCGCGCCGGGGCCGGACGCGGCGGTCGGGCTCCCGGGCGACCCGGAGCTCGCCGGCGCGGTCGCGGCCGCCCTTTCAGAAAGGGCGCGGAACTGGCCTGCGGTCAGGAACCCGGTCTCCGCCTCGCCCGCGCGGCGCTGCCAGGCCCGGATCGCGCGGCGGGTGCCAGGGCCGACAAGGCCGTCGATGGGGCCACCATAGAGCCCGTCCGCGCGCAACCCCTGCTGCACGCGCCGGCGCTCCGCCGGGCCGAGCCCAAGCGCCCGCTCCGCCCGCTCGGCGTCCGATACGGGCCCGGGCTCAGCGGAGGGAGCCGGGGCGGGCCCCGGTGCGGGATCGGCGTATTTGAGGCAGGTGCCCGCAAGTTCCTCGACGCAGACGCGCTGCGCCTCAGCCGCCGAAACAGCGAGGCAGATCGCCGCGAGGACTGGCAGGGCCTTCTGCATGGGCATCCCTCTTCCGCCGCTCACCCTCCGTTTACCATAACGCGGCTGCCAAGAAGTAGACGATGCGACGTCAGAGCGCCACGCGCTCGTAGATCTCGTATTCCCTCGCCGCATGTTCGCGAAATCGCGCGCGCAGCTCCGCCGAAACCGGCTGAGGCGGGCGGCTTGGAGAGACATTGCGGGTCTTGGGCCGCGCCGGCCGGCCGAGGCGGCCCCTCACATAGGCGAAAAATTCGTCGATGTGGTCGTAGCGCCAGATCCGGTCGATCCCCACGGCGCCGGTCTCGTCCGTCACGAAGCGGGCGGGCGAGCGAAGGTTGGCGGGGCGTCTCCTCCCGTCGACATATAGCTCCACGAACTCCTCGAAGCTCACGCCCGTCGTACTGTTCGGCCCGCTCCGCGCTGCCGGCCGCTGGCGATAGCGCCAGTGGCTCTCCAGCCAGTCGAGAGGTTCGCGGAAGAGGCAAACTGTCTCGAACTCGCTGAAGCCGAGCGATTCTAGATAGGGGACGAGATGGCGGCGCCAAGTTATATAGTTTGTATGCTTCACATCGGGGGACCCGGCGAGCCGGATCGCGTTGATGCGGGAAAACTCGGCGTGAATCGCGCTCGACGCGCATTTCGGCATGGCGAAGATTGCGAGCTTCTTTTCGAGGGAGATCAGCATCGGCGCTCAGACGGCCACATTCTCGTAGATCTCGAAATCCCGCTCATAGGCGGCGCGGTGCCGCGCGATGAGTTCGGGGGGCGGCGGCGTCGCGACCGCGCGGACGGGCGAGACGTTCACCTGCGCGAGCTGGACAGAGACGCCGAGCCGTTCGCAGATATAGTCGTGGCACGCGCTGATATTCTCGTAGCGGAAGATTCGATCCATCCCGATCCCGCCGTCCGGCGCGGTCACGAAGCGGGACTGGTTGCCGACGCGCGCCGCCCGGTCGCTGTCGGCCAGATTGTGCTCGATGAACTCCGCGAAGGTCATGGAGGCGGTCGACGTGCCCTTGCGCAAAGCGCGAGGCCGTTGGCGATAGCGCCACCAGCTCTCGTGCCAGTCCAGCGGCTCGCGAAAGAGGCAGACGGTCTCGAAAGGCTGATCGGTGAAGGTGGCGAGGTAGGGCTTCAGGAACTTGTTGTACTTATGAAAGGGCGTGTGTTTCATCCGCGCCGGCCCGGCGAAGGTAGCGCCGAAATGCGGGCCGAGCGCGGCCAGAAGCGCGCTCGATCCGCATTTCGGCATCGAGAAGAGGACAAGCCGCTTGTCCACCGAAATCAGCATCCGCACTCCCCTCGCGCCGCCGGGCGGCACGGTATAGACAACGCGTTCCGCATGTAAAGGAACCCGCCGATGCCCGAAATCGCCTCATCCGACGCGGTCGGCGCGCTCCGCGCGTATCTCCGCCGCATCGCCGCGCTCGAACAGGTCGCGGGGCTCCTCTCCTGGGATCAGGAGGCGATGATGCCGGCAAAGGGCGCGGCGCAGCGGGCGGAGCAGGCGGGGGCGATGGCGGCGACGATCCACGCGCTTTCCGCCGATCCGCGTATGGGCGAATGGATCGCGGCGCTTGAGGGCGAAGCGCTTGCGCCGGACGCGGCGGCGGACCTTCGCGCCGCGCGGCGGCGGCATCGGGCGGCGACACGGCTGCCGGAGCAGCTGGCCGAGGCGCTGGCGCGGGAGACGGCGGCGGCGCACGAAGTCTGGGCCGCGGCGCGGGCGGCGCGGGATTTCGCCGCCTTCGCCCCCGCGCTCGAGCGTATCGTTTCGCTGAAGCGGGAGGAGGCGGCATGCCTCGCGGAGGGCGAGGGCGCGGATGCGCTCTACGACGCGCTCCTCGACCAGTTCGAGCCGGGCGCGACCGTCGCCGAGGTCGCCCCGCTGCTCGAAGGGCTCCGCCCCCGCTTATCAGCGCTCCGCGCAGCGATCGCGGAGAAGCCGGCTCCCGCGGCCCTCTCCGGCCTCTTCCCGGCGGCGGCGCAGCTCGATCTGGCGCGGAAGGTCGCCCGCCGGCTCGGCTACGATTTCGAAGCGGGGCGGATCGACCTCGTCGTCCACCCGTTCTGTTCCGGCGTCGGCGGGGACGTGCGGATCACCACGCGGACGGACGAGGCGGACCCGTTCAATTGCCTATATTCCACCATCCACGAGGTCGGCCACGCACTCTATGCGCAGGGCGCGCCGGACCCCTTCCTTCCCAATGCAGACTATTGCTCAATGGGCGTCCATGAGAGCCAGTCCCGCTTCTGGGAGAACCAGATCGGCCGCTCCCGGCCGTTCGCAGAGTGGCTCTTTCCCGCAATGCGGGAGGCTTTCGGCAATTTCGGGATCGACGGGCCGGAGGCGCTCCACGCCGCCGCGAACCGGGTGGAGATCGGCTTCATCAGGACGGAGGCGGATGAGGCGCATTACAACCTCCACGTCCTCCTCCGCTTCGAGCTGGAGCGGGAGCTGATTTCCGGCGCGCTCCCCGTCGCGGCGCTCGAGGCGGAATGGAACGCGCGGTTCCTGCACGATTTTGGTCGGGAGGTCCCCCATGCCGGGCTCGGCGTCCTGCAGGACGTGCACTGGTCCGCCGGGCTCTTCGGCTATTTCCCTACCTATGCGCTCGGCAACATCTACGCCGCCTGCCTCGACGCCGCGATGGCGCGGGACCTGCCGGGGCGGGAGGCGATGATCGCGCAGGCGGAGACGGGGCCGATCCTCGCCTGGCTACGGGAGCGCATCCATGCGAAGGGCGCGCTCCTCTCCGCCCCCGCGCTCATCGAGGCGGCGACCGGCGAAGCCCCGTCCGCAGCGCCGTTGCTCGACCATCTCGAAGCGAAGTTCGGGGCGCTCTATGGGCTCTGATGAGGAGCGGATAGTCGCGCTGGAGACGGCGCTCGCCCATGCGGAAGCCGAGATCGCCGACATCGCGGAGACGGCGCGGGCGCATTGGGCGGAGATCGAGGCTCTGAAGGCGGAGATCGGGCGTCTCACCCGCTCGCTCGAGGCGATGCTGGAAGATCAGGGCGACGCGCCCCCGGCGGACGCGAAGCCGCCGCACTACTGAGCGGCGAAATGCGGCTCCGCCCGCAAGGCCTGCGCGAAGAACCCGAGACAGGCGGCGACGCGCGGCGTCTCCGCAAGGTCGGGATGAGCGGCGACCCAGAGCCGGGTTTCCAAGCGCTCCGGGAAACCGGGCGCAGGGCTCAGCCCTTCGGCGACGACACCCGGCAGCATGGCGAGGCCGAGGCCGGCGCGGGCGAGCGCGGCGAGGCTCATGAAACTGTCCGCCCGCGCGACGATAGCCTCCCCCGGCAAGGTCTGCTGCCAGCCATGCGCCGGCGAACGGGAAAGCAGGGCGGACACGCCGAGCCAGCGATGCGCGGCCGGGTCGCGAGACGGGTTCTCGGCGAGATAGGAGCCGGAACCGAAGACGCGCATCCGCATCGTCCCCGCCGGTTCCGCCACAAGGCCCTCCGGCGCCGCGCCGGCGGGCCGGATCGTGAGTTC
The DNA here is from genome assembly GCA_030424705.1 of Alphaproteobacteria bacterium. GTDB lineage: Bacteria > Pseudomonadota > Alphaproteobacteria > Rhodobacterales > Rhodobacteraceae > Pikeienuella. Next base: position 5,375 of record JAUHWJ010000118.1, read on the forward strand.
AGCATCAAGCCGGGCGAGGTCGATCCGCGCATTGGTGGCGATGAGTTCGACGCGCATCGCCGGATGGAGCGCGCGGAACCGCGCAAGGATGCGGGGGAGAACGGTGAACGCCAGCGAATCGGTCGTCGTGAGGCGGAGTTGCCCGGTCAGCGCGTCACCCGGCGCGCCGAACCCGGCCGCCGCCCGCTCGAACCCGCCGACCGCCGCCTCGACCGCCCTCAGCCGCTCGATCAGCGGCGCGGCCCCCTCCGCCACCACGGCGCCCCGCGCGCTCCGCTCGAAAAGCCTTACGCCGCGCGCCCGCTCGAACGCGTCGACGCGGCGGAGGATGGTCGCATGGTTCAGGCCGAGCGCCTTCGCCGCCGCATTCACCGAACCGGCCTCCGCCACGGCGAGGACGATGCGAAGGTCGTCCCAGGTCGAGTTGTGCGCCATCGCACAGGTTCCTCCCGTTTTTTGGAGAGTTCTAGCATGATTGCGCACAATGTATCTTCCCCTCCACGCAAGAGGATCGGCCCGTGAGGCCCCCAGCAGGAGACGACCCAGATGACTGGCAAGACGACCGGAAAGATCGTGAAGCTCGGCCTCGCGGCCCTCGTCGCCCTCTCCGCCGCCGCCGCCGCGGCGCAGGACATGGACCGCGCCGTAAAGGCGCGGAAATCGCTGATGACGCTCTACGCCCATTACCTCGGGACCCTGGGCGGCATGGCGAAGGGCGAGATCGCCTATGACTCCGCCAAGGCGGCCTCCGCCGCCGCCTCGCTCGCCGCAATGTCGACGGCGGACCAGTCCGCCATGTGGCCCCAGGGATCGGACAATGCGACGCTCGGCATGGACAAGACCGAGGCGCTGCCAGTTATCTGGACCACCTATCCCGCGATCACCGAGAAAGCGAAGGCGCTGGCCGAGGCCACGGTGAACCTCTCCGCCGTCGCCGGAAACGACCTCGCCGCGCTGCAGGGCGCGATGGGCCCGGTCGGCGCCTCCTGCGGCGGGTGCCACAAGGAGTTCCGTCAGCCGAAGGGCTGACGCGCGTGCGGAGGGCGCTCCTCCTTTTCGCCGCCCTCGGCCTCGCCGGGATCGGGGGCGGCCTCGCGCTCACCGCGCCGGAACGGGTGGACCCTGCGCGCCTCGAAGGGCTCGCGGGGGACGCGGCGCGGGGGGAGGCGGTGTTCCGCATAGCCGGCTGCGCCTCCTGCCACGCCGC
>JAUHWJ010000119.1 GCA_030424705.1 Alphaproteobacteria bacterium
TTCTCAGCCCGGTCGCCCGGACGCCCCTGTCGCGCCATCTTCGTGGCACGCCGCGCCCGGCGGCGCAACCCGGGCCCTCAGCGGTCGAGCGAGACGATCTTCACCCCGCGCGGCCCGGCCGAGAGCGCGATTTCCCCCCGCTTCAGCCGCAGCGCGTCCTCCCCGAAGGCCTCGCGCCGCCAGCCCTCAAGCGCCTTCACCTCCGGCTCGTCCGCATGGGCGAGCTCGTCCAGTTCGGCGGAGGAGGCGATGAGCCGCTGCGCCACGCCGAGATCGTCCGCCTTCGCCTTCAGGAGGACGCGCAGGAGCTCCGCCAGCGCCTGCCCGCCCGGCTTCTGCTTCGGCCGGTCCGGCGCGGGGGGAAGGCGAAGCGGGCGCTCCTGCCCGGCGGCGACGGCTTCGAGGATCTGGTCGAGAATCTCCGGCCTCCGCCCCTCGCGCTGGAGCGCGCGGGATTCGAGCAGCTTCTCCCGGGTTGAGGGGCGGCTCGCCGCGATTTCGAGGATCGCCTCGTCCTTCAGGATGCGCCCGCGCGGCTGGTCCCGCTCCTGCGCCAGCCGTTCCCGCCACTCTGCGAGCGCGCGGACGACGCCGAGGAACCGCGCGTCGGTGGAGCGGGTCTTGATCCGCTCCCACGCCGCCTCGGGCTCAGTGACATAGGTCTCCCGCGCCCTGAGGGCCTCCATTTCCGTTGAAACCCATGCTGTTCGCCCCGTCTCCTCAAGATGTGCGGAAAGCTTCTCGTAGATCACGCGAAGGTGCGTCACGTCCCCCGCGGCATAGACCAGCTGCTTTTCCGAAAGCGGCCGGCGCGCCCAGTCGGTGAAGCGGGAGGATTTGTCGAGCGAGGCGCTGGCGAGGCTCCGCACCAGGGTCTCGTATCCGGCCTGGTCGCCATAGCCGCAAACCATCGCGGCGATCTGCGTGTCGAAGATCGGGGCGGGCACTTCGCCCATCAGGTTGACGAAGATCTCGATGTCCTGCCTGGCGGCGTGAAAGACCTTCAACACGCGGGGGTTCCGCATGAGGTCGAAGAGCGGCGCGAGGTCCAGCCCCGCCAGCGGATCGATCAGCGCGGCGTTCTCGGCCCCGTCCGCGTCGAGCGGCCGCGCGAGCTGCACGAGGCAGAGCTGCGGCCAATAGGTTCGCTCGCGCATGAACTCCGTATCGATCGTGACGTACTCAGCCCCGGCCATCTCCCTGCAAAGCGATTCGAGCTCGCCCTGTTCAACGATCATTCGATAGTCGCCCGCCATTGTCCGCCTTTTGGTCACGGTTCAGTCATTTTTACCTGTATCCTGAGGATCATGGATTGTATATGCGGTGTTGTGGGGGGGCGGCGTGGGGCCGAAGGACTTCCTCAACATGTGGTGGTTAATAACCGGGTTGATCGGGCTCGTGCGCCTTGCTGCGCAACGGGATCGGCGTCGATGTCGTGGGTGGAAGAATGGCGCAGTACGGGACTGGTCATGAGGCGACGAGCGCCCTCTCCGCGTCGCCTGTGGCGGACGCGGCGGCGCTGCTTTCCCGCGGGGGGCGCAAGGCGGGGGGGAAGCGCACGCTCATCGCCGAGGGCGTGGCGGTGTTCCTTCTCCTGCCATGTCTCGTCTTCCTCCTCGCGGGCGCCGCGGCGGCCCCGTTCCTGCTCTCCGGGATGCTGTGGACCTCGATCATCCTTCTCTCGATGTCCCGCAATTTCCTCTGGGCCGACCTCCTTCCGCGCGACGCGCTGTCCGAATGGCCGCTTCTCGCGGGCCTGACCGCCGGCTTCGCCGCAGCCGCGCTGGCGCTCGGCCTCGCCTTCGCGCCCGGTTCGCTCTTCCGCCCCGAACCCGGGATGGCGGTGCGGCTCCTCCTCTACCCGCTCCTCGTCGCCCTGCCGCTCGAACTCTTCTGCCGGGCGCTCTTCTTCCGGCGCTACGGCAGGCTTTTCACCTCCGAGAGCGGAGCAATTCTGGTCTCGGCGGCGGTCGGGGCGGTGGTCTGGTCCGCGATGGGCTGCGGCTGCGGCTTCGCCGCGTTCGGCGCGGCGACCGGAGCGGCGCTCAGCTGGGCCTATCTTCGAACCGGCCAGTTCGCGCTCTCCGTCGCGCTCAACTGGGCCACGGCGCTCGCCTTCTTCCTCATCGCGCCGGGGCTCGCGGAGTTCTGATCGGAGCGCCGGAATTTCGCCGCTTTCGCGTATGATCACCGCGCGCCGCGTCCGAAGGGGCGCAGGCTTGCCTTGGAGGGATGGGAATGATGACAAGATGCGTGGCGGCGCTTGCCGCTGTGGGCCTTCTGGCCGCGTGCCAGCCTGACGGGACTGTGGGCCAGCGCACCGGCGCCGGCGCGATCCTCGGCGCCGTCGGCGGCGCCGTCGTAGGCGGGCTGATCGGGGACCGGCGGGGCGCCCTGATCGGCGCGGGCATCGGCACGGTCGCCGGCGCCGCCGTGGGCGCCCAACTCGACGCGCAGCAGCGCGAGCTAGAGCGCAACCTCGAAGGCACGGGCGCGACCGTCACAAACACCGGCGAGGAAATCCTCGTGAACCTGCCGGCAGGCGTCACCTTCGCCTTCGACCGGGCGGAGATCCAGCCGCAATTCGTCGAGCCGCTCACCCGCGTCTCCCGCACGCTGGCGCAGTATGAGAGCAGCCTGATCGACGTTGTGGGCCATACCGACAGCGTGGGCTCCGCCGCCTACAATCAGGATCTGAGCCAGCGCCGCGCCGATGCGGTGGCGGATTTCATGTCCCGCCGCGGCGTTCTGCCGGCGCGCATCGCCGCCTTCGGGCGCGGGGAGGATCAGCCCGTCGCCTCGAACGAGACGGAATCGGGCCGCGCGCTGAACCGGCGGGTCGAGATCGTCATCACGCCGCTCACCGAAGGATGAGCGGCCGGGCGCGGCGCTTGACCGGGCGCCGCGCCGCGCCACCCTCGGCCCCATGACCGACGCGACAGCCTTCGCCGCCGCCCCCTCGCGGGCCCGCCTCTGGGCGGAGTTCATCGCCCTCTTCGTGGGCCTGCCGCTCCTCATGGCGGCGACCTTCGGGCTCTACCCGCTTTTTCCGGTTCTGCTCGGCCTCGCCGGGCTCGCCTGCCTTCTTCTGCATCTCTCGCCCGCCTGGCGCTGGCGGAAGCTCCTGAAGGGGCCCGTCCTCGGCGAATGGCGGCTGATCCTGCTCTTCTCCGCCGCCACCGCGGCGGTGAGCTACGTCGTTATCATGCAGGCGGCGCCGCAGCGCTTCCTCTCCCTGCCGATGTGGAACACCGGCCTCTGGCTCGCGATCATGGCGCTCTATCCGCTTCTCTCCGCCTTGCCTCAGGAGCTGATCTACCGCTCGCTCTTCTTCGAGCGCTACGGCGCGCTCTTCCCCTCGAAAGCGGTCGCCATCGCGGCGAACGGCGCGGCCTTCGCGCTCGGCCATCTCTTCTTCGGCCATTGGGTGACCATCGTGATGACGGGGATCGGCGGCGCCTTCATGGGCTGGGCCTATCTCCGGAACGGCTCGCTCGGCCTCGCCTGGGTGATCCATTCGCTGGCGGGGCAGATCCTCTTCACCTTCGGGCTCGGCATCTACTTCTACCACGGCGCGGCGGGGTAGGCGCCGCGCCTTGACTTGACCGCCGCCCTGTCGTTTCTCCGCCCCTGCCTTTCCGGGAGACGAAGATGCACCGCTACCGCAGCCATACCTGCGCCGCTCTCGGCGCCGCCCATGTGGGCGAGACCGTCCGCCTCGCCGGCTGGGTGCACCGCGTGCGGGATCATGGCGGCGTGCTCTTCATCGACCTGCGGGACCATTACGGCGTCACCCAGATCATCGCGGATGCGGACAGCCCGGCCTTCCGCGATGTCGAGCGCGTGCGCGCCGAATGGGTGATCCGCATCGACGGCGTGGTGAAGGCCCGCGCCCCCGAACTCGTGAACCCGAAGATCCCGACCGGGGAGATCGAGGTCTTCATCCGGGAGCTTGAGGTGCTTTCGGAGGCGGAGGAGCTGCCGCTGCCTGTCTTCGGCGAGCTGGACTATCCGGAGGAGACGCGCCTCAAATACCGCTTCCTCGACCTGAGGCGGGACCGGCTGCACCAGTCCATCGTGCTTCGCTCGAAGGTCATCGCCTCGATCCGCCGGCGGATGACCGATCTCGGCTTCATGGAGTACCAGACGCCGATCCTCACCGCCTCCTCGCCCGAGGGCGCGCGGGATTTCCTCGTCCCCTCCCGCCTCCATCCCGGCAAGTTCTACGCGCTGCCGCAGGCGCCGCAGCAGTTCAAGCAGCTGATCATGGTCGCGGGCTTCGACCGCTATTTCCAGATCGCCCCCTGCTTCCGGGACGAGGACCCGCGGGCGGACCGGAGCCCCGGCGAGTTCTACCAGCTCGACCTCGAAATGAGCTTCGTCGAGCAGGAGGACGTGTTCCGCGCCATCGAGCCCCTGATGCGCGGCGTTTTCGAGGAATTCGGCGGCGGTCGCCCCGTCACGCCGACCTTCCCCCGCATCCCCTATCGCGAGTCGATGCTGAAATACGGCTCCGACAAGCCGGACCTCCGGAACCCGATCGAGATGCAGGTGGTGAGCGAGCATTTCGCCGGCTCGGGCTTCAAGGTCTTCGCGTCCATGCTGGAAAACCCCGGCATGGAGATCCGCGCCATCCCCGCTCCCGGCGGCGGCTCCCGCGCCTTCTGCGACCGGATGAACGCCTGGGCGCAGAAGCAGGGCCTGCCGGGGATGGGCTATATCTTCTGGCGGGAGGAGATTGCTGAACTCACGGTTGAAACGACGGTTCAACGTTCGGATGGTGTCGTGACTTCTGAGAAAGTAGTTCGGCGGTTCCCCTCAGGTGCCGGCCCGCTCGCGAAGAACATCGGCCCCGAGCGCACCGAGGCGCTGCGCCTCCAGCTCGGCCTGAAGGCCGGGGACGCCGCCTTCTTCCTAGGCGGCGACCCGGCGAAGTTCGTGGACGTGGCGGGCAAGGCCCGGAACGTGATCTGGGCCGAGCTTCAGCCGAACGAGGACTGGAAGAACGAGTTCAAGTTCTGCTGGATCGTCGATTTCCCGATGTATGAGCGCGATCCGGAGACGGGGAAGCTCGACTTCAGCCACAACCCCTTCTCCATGCCGCAGGGCGGGCTCGAAGCCCTGAACGCAGCGGACCCGCTGGACGTGCTCGGCTACCAGTATGACATCGTCTGCAACGGCGTGGAGCTCTCCTCCGGTGCGATCCGGAACCACAAGCCGGAAATCATGTATCGCGCCTTCGAGATCGTCGGCCATGACAAGACCTTCGTGGACGAGCATTTCGGCGGCATGATCGACGCCTTCCGCTACGGCGCCCCCCCGCATGGCGGCATCGCGCCCGGCATCGACCGGATGGTGATGCTGCTGGCCGATGCGGAGAACATCCGCGAGGTCATCATGTTCCCGATGAACCAGCGCGCCGAAGACCTGATGATGGGCGCCCCCGCCGCGCCGACGAACGAGCAGCTCAGGGAGCTGGGTCTGAGGCTCGCGCCGAAGGGGTAGGGGCTCCGGTCTAGCGGCTGGCGCGCTTCGGCGCGCAAACCGCTATTTCTGATTGCTCTTTATAATCAGATATTTGACCCCCCTGTGCAATGTGCGCATCCCCTCGCGCCTCAGCCGAGCAGCCCCTCCACCAGCCGGCTCCCCGGCGCCGCCAGCCCGTCGATCACGTCGAAATGGTGCCGGCCCGGGATCTCTTCCGCCGCCGTCGCCGCGCCGAGCCCGGCCCAGATATTGGCGAGGAGGGCGTTCTGCCGGCGGAATTCCGGCCGCTCCTCCGCCCCCGCGACGCAGAGGAGCCGCGCGCCCGGAACGGGGGAGAGGAGCGCGGGGCTCTCCGCCGCCGCCTCCCGGGCGTCAAGCCGGAGGTCGGCGTTCATCGCCGTGCGGAGGAGCGGCCTGAGGTCATGCACGCCCGAAATGGAGACGACCCGCGCCACCCGTGACAGAACCTCCGCCGGCAGCGGCCCGCCCTCCGCGATCATCCGCGCCGCGAGATGCCCGCCCGCCGAATGCCCGGTCAGGCGCAGCGGGCCGGGAACGCGCCGCGCGGCGAAGGCGACGGCGCGCCCGATCTCCTGCGTGATCGTTGAAATCCGCGCCGCGGGCGCGAGCGTGTAGGACGGCATGGCGACCGCCCAGCCCCGCGCCAGCGGCCCGGCCGCGAGCCACGACCAGGCCGACTTGTCGAAGGCCCGCCAATAGCCCCCGTGGATGAAGACGACGATGCCCCGCGCCGCGCCCTCGGGATGGAAGAGGTCGAGCCTCTGTCGCTCCCCGGGCCCGTAGGCGAGGTCGACCTCCGCCCGCGCGCCCATCGCCGCCCGGAACGAAGCCGCCGCCGCGGCCCAGCGCGGCGGATAGTCCGCGGCCCCGGCGATGTGGGCGCCGTTGGCGTAGGCGTCGTCCCAATCCTCGATCCGCGTCTCGTCCATCGCGCCCTCCCTGCCCTCAGGCCGACAGAAGGGCGGATGCGGCGCGGATTGTCGAGGGGCGGGGCTTCAGGCGAACTCGCCCTGCGCGAACCATTCCCCCCGCCGCTCCGCCCCCAGCGTCTCGAAGAGCCAGAGCCGG
>JAUHWJ010000120.1 GCA_030424705.1 Alphaproteobacteria bacterium
CCCGAGGAAGATCTGCGGCCACCACGTCACCCGCTTCATGAAGGGATAGATCGCCACGGGCAGCAGCGCCGCGACGCCGAGGGCGATGGCGAACGGGTTGAAGGTGATGAGGATGAGGAAGGCGAGAAGCGCCTGCGCGACCATCCAGACGAGCGCGCCCCGCGCCGTGACCTGCCCCGAGGGGATGGGGCGGGAGCGCGTCCGCTCCACCTTCCCGTCGAAATTCCGGTCTGTCACGTCATTCCAGGTGCAGCCCGCGCCGCGCATCAGGAAGGCGCCGATGGCCATGGAAAGGAAGAACCAGAGGTCCTCGATCCGCCACCCGGTCGCGGCGATGGCGAGGGCGAGGGATTGCCAGCAGGGGATGAGCAGAAGCCACGTCCCCGCCGGCCGGTCGGCGCGGGAGAGGCGGAGCCAGGGGCGCGTCACGCGCGGCGCGAACCGGTCCACCCAGTTGCGGCGCGTCGCGTCGGCCACGCGGCCGTGATCGGAGTCGGGGCTGGCGCCGGTCATGCGTTCGGTCATATTCGCCTTATGGCCCGCGACGAGACGAAAATCAGGCTCTTTGTGGAGGCGTCCCTCGCCCCCGGCGCATCTGTCGCGCTGGGGCGGGAGCAGGCGCATTACCTCCTGACCGTCATGCGCCTCCCCCCCGGCGCCTCCGTCCTCCTCTTCAACGGGAGGGACGGGGAATGGCACGCCCTCCTGGCCGAAGGAAGCCGGCGCGGCGCCGTGCTGATCTGCGAGGAGCGGACGCGGCCGCAATCGGAGCCGCCCGATCTCTGGCTTCTCTTCGCGCCTGTGAAGAAGGCGCGCACCGTCTTCATCGCGGAGAAGGCGGCGGAGATGGGCGCGCGGCGCCTCCTCCCCGTCATCACCCGCCACACAAATGCGGAGCGTGTGAACGCCGCGCGGCTCCGCGCCAACGCCGTGGAGGCGGCCGAGCAATGCGGGCTGCTCTCCGCGCCCGACGTCGCCGAGCCGCAGCGGCTCGAAGCGGCGCTCGCGGAATGGGACGGGGCGCGGCGCCTGATTTTCTGCGATGAGACGATGGCGGGCGGCGGCGCCTTCTCCGGCGTCGGCCCCGGCCCCGCCGCGATCCTGACCGGCCCAGAGGGCGGCTTCGCCCCAGAGGAGGCGGAGATGCTCCGCGCGCTCCCCTTCTCGCAGCCCGTCTCGCTCGGCCCGCGCATTCTCCGGGCGGAGACGGCGGCGGTCGCGGCGATGGCGCTCTGGCAGGCGGCGGCAGGGGACTGGCGATGAGCTTCCTCCGCCCCGAAGCGCGCCGCGCCCTTTCCCGCTGGGGGGAGACGGCGATCTACGCGCTCGTCACCGCCGCCGCGCTCTGGTGGATCGTGGCGGACAGCGCGCTGGCGGGGCCGTGGCGCTGGGGCCTCGCCGGCTTCGTCCTCATCGCGGGCCTCCTCCTTTCCCGCTCCGCCGCGCTCTCCGCCCTCGGGCGGCGCGAGGCTTCGGCGCCCGGCGTGGTGAATGTGGACGAGCGGCGCGTCGCCTATCTCGGCCCGCATCAGGGCGGGTTCGTCAGCCTCGACGAGCTTCAGGCGATCGAGATCTGGTCGGCGGACGACGCGCATTTCCGGCACGAGGCGGAATGGGTGCTGCGCGGGCCGGCCGGCGAAAGCGCGCTGATCGTCCCGGTCTCGGCGCTCGGGGCGGAACGGCTGATCGACGCCTTCGCCGCCCTCCCCGGCTTCGCCCCGGCCCGCGCCTTCGCCGCGCTCGCCGCGCCGCCGGGTCAGACCATCACGATCTGGCGCCGCGGCGCCGGCCCCGTAAGGCCGGCCCTTGCCGGCGGCGCGGCGGCGGATTAACCCAAGCGCGGGTCGGCGCGGATCGGCCGTCAGGAAGAGGGGCCAGCGCCATGTCCATCCCGCAACAGGGCGGCGGCGTGATCGAAAGCCGCGACCAGCTCGCCGCCTATCTCGAATCGGGGTGCAAGCCGAAGGCGGACTGGCGGATCGGCACCGAGCACGAGAAGTTCGGCTTCCGCCTCGAAGACCGGAAGCCGCTGCCCTATGAGGGCGCCTGCTCGATCCGCTCCATGCTCGAAGGCCTGAGGGACGGATTCGGCTGGGCCGAGGTCCGCGAGGGCGAGAACCTCATTGGCCTCGTCAAGGACGGCGCGAATGTCAGCCTGGAGCCGGGCGGGCAACTCGAACTTTCCGGCGCGCCGCTGGAGACGATCCATCAGACCTGCGACGAGGTGAACGAGCATCTCCGCGAGGTGAAGACGGTGGCGGACCGGATCGGCGCAGGCTTCATCGGCCTCGGCGCCGCGCCGGACTGGGGCCATGACGAGATGCCGATGATGCCGAAGGGCCGCTACCGGCTGATGACGGACTATATGGGCCGCGTCGGCACCCACGGCACGCAGATGATGTATCGCACCTGCACAGTGCAGGTGAATCTCGACTTCTCCTCAGAGCCCGACATGGTGAAGAAGTTGCGCGTCGCGCTGGCTCTCCAGCCGGTCGCAACGGCCCTCTTCGCCAATTCGCCGTATTTCGAAGGTAAGCGGAACGGCCATCTGAGCTGGCGGAGCCGGATCTGGCGCGATCTCGACGCGGCGCGCACAGGCACATTGCCCTTCGTCTTCGAAGAGGGATTCGGATTCGAGCGCTGGGTGGACTATGCGCTCGATGTGCCGATGTATTTCGTCTACCGCGACGGCAAGTATATCGACGCGCTCGGCCAGTCCTTCCGGGACTTCCTCGATGGCAGGCTCCCCGCCCTCCCCGGCGAAGCCCCGACGCTCTCCGACTTCGCCGATCACCTGACCACGATCTTCCCCGAGGCGCGGCTGAAGAAATTCATCGAAATGCGCGGGGCGGATGGCGGCCCCTGGCGGCGCATCTGCGCGCTCCCGGCGCTCTGGGTCGGCCTGATCTATGACGAGGCGGCGCTCGACGCGGCCTGGGAGCTCTGCAAGGGCTGGGACGCGGAGACGCGGGATGCGTTCCGGGTGGACGCGTCCGTCCGCGGTCTGAAGGCCGAGGTCGCGGGCCGCCCGGCGCTTGAGATCGCGCGGGAGACGCTGGCCATCGCGGAGGCGGGGCTGAAGGCCCGCGCCCGACCCGGCGCCGGCGGGATGCTCCCGGACGAAACGCATTTCCTCAACGCCCTGCACGAGATCGTGGAGACGGGGGAGACGCCGGCGGAGGAGCTGATCCGCCGCTTCGAGGGCGAATGGGCCGGCGATTTCGGCGCCATGTTCCGAGACTGCGCCTATTGAGCGAAGAAACGCGAACGCCGCCCCCTCCTTGCCCGAGGGGGCGGCGCGCGCACCACAAACAACACTCACTCATCCCGCGGGAAACCAGCCCCACCCCGCTTTACCCCCACCCAACTCCGTCTCGGCGCCTTGCGGCCCGCCCCGTCGCCGCCGTCGCCCGATGACCCTTACCTAAAGGTCAACCAAGGCGGAAAGGCGGCGCGGATGCGCCGGGGCCGGGGCGGTTCGGGGGTATCTTCGCGGCGCGCGTGCGAAAGCGCACGGCCGCGGTGCGTCAGTCGACGAAGGCGCGCTCGACGACGAATTCCGCAGGACGGTTGTTCGCGCCCTCGGTCAGCCCCGCCTTTTCGCAGAGCGCCTTGCAGTCCCGCAGCATCTCCATCGAGCCGCAGATCATCACCCGGTCATGCGCCGGGTCGAAGGGCGGAACGCCGAGCGCGGCGAAGAGGGAGCCGTCCTCGATCCGCGTCGTGATGCGGCCCATCGTCGGATATGCCTCCCGCGTCGTCGCAGGAACATGGACCAGCTGCGCCGTCGCCATCTCGCCCAAAAGCTCGTTCGCCTTCGTCTCCGCCACGATCTCGTGGCCATAGGCGAGTTCTGCGACCTCCCGGCATGAATGGGTCAGAATCACCTGCTCGAATTTCTCATAGGTCTCCGGGTCCCGGATCAGGGAGGCGAAGGGCGCGATCCCCGTGCCGGTGGAAAGCATCCAGAGCCGCTTTCCGGGCAGCAGCGCGTCGTTCACCAGCGTTCCCGTGGCCTTCTTCCGCATCAGCACCCGGTCGCCCGGCTTCAGATGCTGGAGCACGGAGGTCAGCGGCCCGTCCTCCACCTTGATGGAGAAGAACTCGATTTCCTCATCCCAGGAAGGCGAGGCGATGGAATAGGCGCGGTAGAGCGGCTTCCCCTCGATCTCGAGCCCGATCATCACGAACTCGCCGGAGCGGAAGCGGAATTCCGCCGGCCGCTCCGTCCGGAAGGCGAATAGTCGGTCCGTGTAATGCGTGACCTTGAGCACCTCGAGCGCGTAGATCCCGGCGGGAACGGGGTCCGGGATGCGGACTTCAGGGGCGGCGGCGATGCGGTCTTCGGGCATGGCGCGCCCCTTCTCCGGTCTCTCGATGGCCGCGAAACTAAGCGGCGCGGCGCGGAATGCAACGGCGGAACGCCGATTTCACGTTGAATAATTCTTTCCCGATATATACAACACCGATCAATCGTTAATCTCCGATGCTCCGCTCGAAGACGCCGCGCAGCCAGTCCGGGAACGGGCGGGAAAGCCGGGTTTCCGGGTCGAAATAGACGTTCACGCAGGTCGCCGTCGCATGGCAGACGCCGTTGAGAAAGCACCCGTATCCGGTCGTGATCGAGGAGCGGCCGACCCGCAGCATCCGCCCGCCGACTTCGACGATCCCGGGGAAGTGCATCTCCTTCCGGTAGTCGATGGCGACATGGGCGAGCACGAAGTTGAGGCTCTGGTCCTGCTCGTTCTTCAGGATCTCGGTGAAGAGCCCGATCCGCCCCGCCTCGATCAGCGCGGCATAGGCCACGTTGTTGACGTGGCCCATCGAATCCTGATCCGAATAGCGAAGCGAGACAGGCTCGAAGAAGCGGAAGGCGAAGCGGTCGGTCAGATCGGGGTTCATGCGGCGGTCGGTCCTCTTGATGCGCCGGGATCATTCCGCCCAATGCGGGTCGGCGCAAGGGGCGGGGGACGGCGATGAAGATCGGGCATCGGTTCTGGTTCCTCCGTCATGGCGAGACGACCTGGAACGCCATCGGCAAGACGCAGGGGCAGCTTGACGCGCCCCTTTCCGATCTCGGCCGCGCGCAGGCGGCGGAGGCCGCGCGCTTGCTGGCGTCCGAGCCGATCTCCCGCATCGTCGCCTCCCCGCTGTCTCGCGCACGCCATACGGCGGAGGCGGCGGCGGAGGCGACAGGCGCGGCGCTCGACTTCGACCCCGACCTGATGGAATGCCATCTCGGCGACTTGCAGGGGCAGCCGCGCGGAGAGTTCGTGCGGGAATACTTCGAGGGGACCTGGAGCCCGCCCGGCGGCGAGCCCTATCCCGTTTTCGCCGCCCGTGTCCGCGCGGCGATGGCGCGGGCTGTCACCGGTCCCGGCGTCCTGATCGTCGCGCATGGCGGGCTCTGGCACGCGGCCTGCGGCGCGGCGCCCATCGCCCCGAAACTCTGGCCGATGCCGAATGCGCTCCCGATCCGGGTCACGCCCGGCCCGGCGGAGTGGCGGGCCGAGCCCCTCGGATAGCGTCTCAGGCCGCCGGCATCAGCTCCTCGACGAGCTTCGCCCAGTAGGAGCAGCCGACCGGGATGATCTCGTCGTTGAAGTCGTATTCCGGATGGTGGACGGAAGCGGTGTCCCCGTTTCCGATGAAGATGAAGGCCCCGGGCCGGGCGTTCAGCATGAAGGAGAAATCCTCCCCGCCCATCAGCGGCGGCGTCATGCGGTTCACCTTGTCCTCGCCGACGATCCGCGCCGCCACATCCGCGGCCTTCACGGTCTCCGCCTCGGAATTCACCGTCGCCGGATAGTTCCGCATGAAGTTCAGCTTCGCCGTCGCGCCGAAGGCCTTCGCGACATGCTCCGCGATCTCCCCCATCCGCCGCTCCGCCATGTCCTGCACCTCGGGCTTGTAGGTGCGGACGGTGCCCTTCAGCTTCACGCTGTCGGGAATGACGTTGTAGGCCGTCGTCTCCGTCTCGAAGGAGCAGACGGAGATGACGAGGCTCTCCACCGGGTCGAGATTGCGCGAGGCGATGGATTGCAGCGCGACGACGATCTCCGCCGCCACCAGCGTGGTGTCCACCGCCTTGTGCGGGATCGCGGCGTGCCCGCCTTTTCCAACAACGTCGATCTCGAAGAGGTCCGCCGCCGCCATCAGTGGGCCGGGGCGGATCGCGAAATGGCCCGCGGGCGTGCCCGGCATGTTGTGCATGCCGTAGACTTCCTCGATCCCGAACCGCTCCATCATCCCGTCGTTCACCATCTCGCGCCCGCCGCCGCCGCCCTCCTCCGCCGGCTGGAAGATGACGACCGCCGTCCCCGCGAAATTCCGCGTCTCGGAGAGATACTTCGCCGCGCCGAGCAGCATCGCCGTATGCCCGTCATGGCCGCAGGCGTGCATCTTGCCGGGAACCCTGGAGGCGTGCGGGGCCCCCGTCTGCTCCTCGATGGGAAGCGCGTCCATGTCCGCCCGGAGGCCGATCACCCGCCCGCCCTCCCCCTTGCCGCGGATCACGCCG
>JAUHWJ010000121.1 GCA_030424705.1 Alphaproteobacteria bacterium
GAGCTACAAGGACGAATACGAGGTCGCCCGGCTCCATTCCGAAACGCTGGAGGCGCAGGTCGCGGAGAAGTTCGACGGGGTGGAGAAGATCCAGTTCCACCTCGCCCCGCCGATCCTCGGCCGGAAGGATGGGCAGGGCCGGCCGGTCAAGACGACCTTCGGGCCGTGGATAATGCCGGTCTTCAGGCGCCTGGCGAAGATGAAGCATCTGCGCGGCACGATGTGGGACGTGTTCGGCTATACCGCCGAGCGGAAGGGCGAGCGACGGGCCATCGAAGAGCATGAGGCGCTGCTCGGCGAGCTTTGCGCGGGTCTGAAGGCGGAGTCGCATTCCGTCGCCGTCCAGCTCGCCGGCCTGCCGTTGCAGATCAAGGGCTTCGGCCATGTGAAGGCGGCGAACGAGGCGGCGGCGGCGAAGCGGCGGGAGGAGCTTCTTGCGGAGTTCCGCGCCGGCGGCGCGCCGCGGTTGAAGGCGGCGGAGTAAGCAAAGGGTCTCCGGCGGGGGGCTGGCGCCGCCCGCCGAACGGATTTACGACGAGAGGATGACACCGCGCGTCCTCGCCTTCTCCGTCCATCTCCTCACGGCCTCCGGGGCCTTCCTCGCCTTCATGGCGATGCTGGCGGCGATGCAGGGCCGCTGGGCCGAGATGTTCGGCTGGCTTGGCGGCGCGCTGGTGGTGGACGGGCTCGACGGCCCGCTCGCCCGGCGGCTGGACGTGGCGACCCACGCCGCGCGCTGGTCAGGCGTCATCCTCGACCTGATCGTGGACTACCTGACCTATGTGTTCATCCCGGCGGTGGCGCTCGTCACCTCCGGAACGATGTATTATCCGCTCGCGATCCCTGCGGCGGCGATCATCCTCGTCACGGGCGCGATCTATTTCGCGGACGACCGGATGAAGACGAAGGACGCCAGCTTCCAGGGCTTTCCGGGCTGCTGGAACATGGTGGTGCTGGTGCTCTTCGCGACGGACTACACCAATCTCGAAGGCTTCCTCATCATCCTCGCCATCGCGGCGGCGCAGTTCCTGCCGCTCCGCTTCGTGCATCCGGTGCGGACGGCGCTCTGGCGGCGGGTCTCCCTCCCGGTCTGCGTGGCCTGGGTCGGCTTCGCAGGCTGGGCCTGCTGGACGCATTTCGAGCAGCCGCTGGCCTGCACGCTCGGCCTCCTCGCGACCTCGATCTACCTGCTGACGGCGGGGCTTGCGCAGCAGGCGCTCGGGCTCGGGCGCGCGCGCTAGGCTTTCGCGGCGCAGGCGGCGCAGAGCGGGGCGTGGGGGACGGCTTCGAGCCGGGCCTCCGCGATCTCCTCCCCGCAGGCGACGCAGACGCCGTAGGCTCCCTCGGCGATGCGCCCGAGCGCGGCGCGGATCGCCCGCGCCTCGCGCAGCCCGGCCTCGCCCAGCGCCTCCAGCGTCTCGTCCCCCTCCCGCTCCGTCGCCCGGTCAGCGAAGCCCGGGTCCATCGGCTGGTCGAGCTCGCGCTCGACCTCTTCGAGCCGGTGGCCGAGTTCGGCGAGGCGGGCTTCGAGGCGGGTCTTCATCTTCGTGGCGAGGTTCATGGCGGCGCTCCCTTCCCTTTCCTTCTCCGGCGGCGCAAGGGCGCGCGCCTTGCGCTGGATCAAAGGCCGGCGAGGAAGCGGAGGAGCGCCGCGGCCGTCTCCTCCGGCGCCTCCTGCTGCACCCAGTGGCCGGCGCCTTCGATGAGCGTGGTTCCGCGCCAGTCGGCGCAGGCGGCGCCCTCCATCGCCTCGAGCGCGCCGGGGACCTGCCGGATCCCCCAGTCGCGCGCCCCGGCGACGAAGCAGGCGGGGACCTCGATCCGCCTCCCGGCCCAGAGCCGCAGCTCGGCCGCGCCTTCGGGCGAGATCGCGCGGCGATACCAGTTGAGCCCGCCCTGGAAGCCGGTGCGGCCGTATTCGGCGGCGTAGAGCGCGAGGTCTTCGGCGCTCATCCAGCGGCAGGCGGCTTCTTCTTCCGGCGAGGGAGCCATCGCGGCTGCCGTCTCGGCCATGCCCTTGCCGGCGTCCATGACGTAGTAGCGCGGCAGCTTCGCGAGTTCCGGCGCCGTCCATCCCGCAAGCGGGAAGGGGCGGTTCTCGGCCCAGTCGCCGCTCTTGCTGTGGAAATAGGCGCGGAGGAAGGCCGGTAGCCCTTGCGGCGCCGAGAGCATGTCCGCGTTCGCGCCGGGCGTCGCGAACCAGTGCTGGTAGTGGACGCGGGGCGGGTCGAGGGCAAGGAGATCGGCATGGGCGTCGCCCGCCGCTGCGGGCGCGAAGCCCGGCGGGCCGGCGAAGGGCGCGCTCATCAGCGCGACGGCCGGAAAGACGTCCGGCCGCGTCAGCGCGCACCAGGCGGCGACGGGGGAGCCGAAATCGTGGCCGATCACGGCGCGGAGCCGGGGAATGCCGAGCGCATGGAGCAGCGCCAGCGCATCGCGCACGAGGGCGGGCATGCCGAAGGCGGAGAGATCGGCGGCCCAGGTCGCGTCCCCGCCCCCCGTCTGGCCATAGCCACGCTGGTCGGGCGCGAATACGCGGAAGCCCGCTGCAGCGAGGCGCGGCATGACGTGGCGCCAGCTCAGCGCGAGTTCGGGGAAGCCGTGCAGGAGGAGGAGCGGCGGCCCTTCTGACGGGCCGGCTGTCAGCACGTTCATGGAGAGGCCGGTCGCCGTTTCCACCCGGATCGCTTCGACGCCGTTCATGGTGCCCCCCTCTGTTCGCGCACGACCATGCCGGAAGCGGCGCCTGCGGTCCACATCGCTCCGATTTGTCGCATCTGGACCTATGGCGTTCGCGATTGCGAAAGGTAGTGATGGTTAACCTCGCCGGGAGGCCCCGATGCAGATCTACCTCCCCATCGCCGAGCTTTCGGTCAACGCCTTTGTGCTTCTGGGCATGGGCGGCCTCATCGGCATGCTTTCGGGGATGTTCGGCGTCGGCGGCGGCTTCCTGATGACGCCGCTCCTGATCTTCATCGGCATACCGCCGGCCGTCGCGGTGGCGACGGGGGCGAACCAGCTCGTCGCCTCCTCCGTCTCCGGCGTTCTCGGCCATCTCCGGCGCAAGACGGTGGACATCAAGATGGGGGTCGTCCTCTCGGTCGGGGGCGCGGTCGGCTCTGTGCTCGGCGTCTGGGTCTTCTCGCTTCTCCGCGCGCTCGGGCAGGTCGAGCTGCTCGTCTCGCTCTGTTACGTGCTCTTTCTCGGCGTGGTCGGCGGCCTGATGCTGAACGAGAGCGTCCGCGCGCTCCGGCGGGCGCGGGCGGGCGGGCCGGCGAAGCCGCGCAAGCATCACGGCTGGATTCACGGCCTGCCGCTGAAGATGCGGTTCCGCGTCTCCAAACTCTACATCTCGGCGATCCCGCCTTTCCTGGTCGGCGTCATGGTCGGCCTGCTTGCGGCGATCATGGGCGTCGGCGGCGGCTTCATCATGGTGCCGGCGATGATCTATCTTCTCGGCATGCCGACGGCGGTGGTGGTCGGCACGTCGCTCTTCCAGATCATCTTCGTCACCGCGCTGACGACACTGCTGCACGCCACGCAGAACCAGAGCGTCGACGCGATCCTCGCGCTCCTGCTCATCTTCGGCGGCGTGATCGGCGCGCAGGTCGGCGCCGCGCTTGGCGTGAGGATCAGGGCGGAGCAGCTGCGAATCCTCCTTGCGCTGATCGTGCTGGCCGTCTGCATCAAGATCGCGCTCGATCTCGTGCTGACGCCCTCCGAGCTCTTTTCCTTCGGGGAAACGCGGTGAGCCGTTTCGCCGCGCTCCTCCTCGTGCTCCTAGCCCTGCCGGCCGGGGCGGCGGAGGAGAGGGTGATCGCGGCGCTGAGCCAGAAGGCGGTCGGCATAACGGCGACCTTCACCGGGTCGCAGATCTTCGTCTTCGGCGCGGTGGAGCGTGCGCGGCTCCCCGATGCGCGGGACGACGCGCTTTCCGTCATCGTCACCATTTCCGGGCCACGACGGGCGAAGGTGGTGCGGAAGAAGGAGCGGGTTTTCGGAGTCTGGATCAATACCGAGAGCGTGGAGATCGACGAGGCGCCGAGCTTCTACGCCGTCGCCGCCTCGGGCCCGCTCTACGAGGTGCTGAGCCATACGGAGGACCTTCGCCACCGGATCTCTATCGACCGCGCGATGCGGGTGGTCGGTGAGGCCGGCGAAGCGGCCGATCCGCTGAAATTCCAGGAGGCGGCGATCCGGCTCAGCCGGAGCGCCGGCGTCTATTCCGAGGCGGATGACGGGGTGGAGATCATCGGGAGGACGCTCTTCCAGACGAGCATCGGCCTGCCGTCCAACCTCGTCGAGGGGGACTACGAGGCGCGGGTCTTCCTGCTGCGCGACCGGCAGGTGCTCGACCGCTTCGCCACGACGCTGGAGGTCCGCAAGGTCGGGCTGGAGCGGTTCCTTTACACGCTCGCGCATGAGCAATCGCTGCTCTACGGCCTTCTCTCCGTGCTTGTCGCGCTCCTCGCCGGCTGGGGCGCTTCGGAGGCCGCGAGGCTTCTCAGGCGTTGACAGGTTCGTGAACGGCGCGGTTATCTGGGGCCATGCTCGCCGCGGCCGGCGGAATCCGGCCCTGGGGTTCTCCGATGTTCACCGCCTTCCGCGCCGAAGCCCCGACCTGGGCGGCGCTCACGACCTGCTACGCGCTTTTCGCGCTTCTCACGTCGGCCGCACCCGACGCGCCGGCCTGGCTCGTTTATCCGGGCCTCGCCGTCGTGCTCGCGTTCCATTCCTCGCTCCAGCACGAGGCGATCCACGGGCATCCGACGCGCTGGCCTCCAGTGAACGAGGCGCTCGTCGCGCTGCCGCTCAGCTTGGCCTATCCCTTTCGCCGGTATCGGGAGACGCATCTGGCGCATCACCGGGACGCGCGGCTGACCGACCCATATGACGACCCCGAGAGCTGGTATCTCGACCCCGAGGACTATGAGAAGCGGCCCGTCTGGATGAAGGGGCTGCTGAAGGCCAACAACGCCGCGCTCGGGCGAATGCTGATCGGGCCGGGGCTCGGCTTCGTCAATTTCGTCGTCTCCGAGATACGGCTGATCCGGGCCGGGCGGCGCGAGGTGATGCTCGGCTGGGCGCTTCATGCGCTCGGGGCGGCGCCGCTCCTCCTCTGGCTCGGCTGGTGCGGCGTTTCGCCGGTCGGCTATGCGCTCGCCTGCTATGGCGGGCTCGCGCTGATCTCGCTCCGAAGCTTCCTCGAACACCGCGCGGAGGAGCGGGCCTCGGAACGTTCCGCCATCGTGGAGGACCGGGGGCCGCTGGCGCTCCTTTATCTCAACAACAACCTCCATGCGGTGCATCACGCGCACCCGGAGGTCTCCTGGCATCGGCTGCCGGCGCTCTACGCCGCGCATCGGGAGCGGTTCCGCAAGCTGAACGGCGGCTATGTCTTCCGCTCCTATGCCGAGGTGCTGTCGCGCCATGCGCTGAAGCCGAAGGAGCCGGCGGCGCATCCGATGATGGACCGGATGCGGTGATCGCCGCGCTGCCGATGTATGACTGGCCGGAGGTGGAGGCGGAGACGGACGCGCTCTGGCGCGCGGTCCGCGAGGCCTTCCTCGCGGCAGGATTCGCGGCGCCGGAGGCGCGGGCGCGGCCGGCGGACCTTTTCGCGCACTGGCTCTCGCCCGACCTCTTGCTGAGCCAAACCTGCGGGCTCCCGTTTTCGGCCCGGCTCCGGGGCGCGGTGACCTTGCTCGGGGCCCCAGCCTATGACCTGCCCGGATGCGCGCCGGGCTTCTACCGGAGCGTCGTCGTCGTCCGGGCTGACGAGGCGGCGGGCGCAGTGGCGGAGTTCGCGGGGCGAGCCTTCGCCTTCAACATGGCGGAGAGCCAGTCCGGCTTCGCGGCCTTCGCCGCTTCCTTCGGCCCGCCTTCACGGCTGTTCGGCGCGCTGGTGGAGACCGGGGCGCATCGCGGCTCGATCCGCGCCGTGGCGGAGGGGCGGGCCGACATCGCCTCCATCGACGCGGTGACATGGCGGCTCGCGCTCGACCATGAGCCGGCGGCGCGGGCGCTCCGCGTGCTGGCGGAGACGCCGCCGACGCCAGGGCTCCCGTGGATCACCGCGCGGCGCAGGGCGGAGGAGGCGGCGCGGCTCGCCGTTGCTGCGGAGGCGGGGATCGCCGCGCTTTCCGCTGCGGCGCGGGCGGCGCTGCATCTGACAGGGTTCGCGCGGCTCGCCGAGGCGGATTACGAACCGCTCGTCGCCGGTTGGCCGGCGGAGAATTGGCGCGAAGCGCCCATTGACACCCCGAGGCGGGCGCCCTAATTCCCGCGAGCCTTGGCGAGGGGCCGTAGCTCAGCTGGGAGAGCGCGTCGTTCGCAATGACGAGGTCAGGGGTTCGATCCCCCTCGGCTCCACCAAGGCCCAACCTCCCTCAGCGATG
>JAUHWJ010000122.1 GCA_030424705.1 Alphaproteobacteria bacterium
ACCAACGCGGTGAGACCGATCATCATCAAGCGCAAGAAGATCATGGGCGGGGACGGCCATCACGGCGGCGCCTGGAAGGTCGCCTATGCCGACTTCGTCACCGCGATGATGGCCTTCTTTCTGCTCATGTGGCTCCTGAACGCGACGACCGAGAGCCAGCGCAAGGGCATCGCCGACTATTTCTCACCGACTGTCCCGATCTCTCCGGTCTCGGGCGGCGGCGACGGGGTGCTTCAGGGCGATACGATCTTCTCCACCAAGGCCGCGCCGAAGTCCGACGTCGGCGGCGCCGGAGGCGAGGTCGAGGTCAGCGAGGGGAAGAAGACTCAAATCGGCGGCGAAGACACGGCCGAGGAAGAGCAACTCGACGAACTCGAATCGCTCCTGATGGCCAAGTCTGGCGAAAGCGAGGTCGCGGACGACCTCTTGAGCCACATCGTCACACGCGTGACGGACGAGGGGCTCGTCATCGACATTTTCGCAAAGGAGGGGCGCCCGCTGTTCGAATCGGGCTCCGACCAGCCGACGCCGAAGATGCAGGCGATCCTCGAGATGATTGGCGGCGTGATCGAGCTCGTTTCCAATCCGGTCGCGATCTCGGGCCATACGGACGCAATCCCCTTCGCCGAGGGGACGAACGACAACTGGTCGCTCTCGTCGGCCCGCGCGGGCGCGGCCCGTCGCGTGCTCGCGGCGACGGGCGTGGCGGAAGAGCGGTTCCTGCGCGTCACCGGCGAGGCGGACCGCGCGCTCGCGCTTCCCGAAGCGCCGGCGGACCCCCGCAACCGGCGCGTCACGCTCACGCTTCTGCGTTCGGATCGCTAGCGCGTAGCGCTTCGCCCTGTGCTGGCGGCGGGGCGCGCCGCTCCCCATATCTCTGGAGAGGGGGAGGGGCGGGCGCCCTTCCGGGCCTGCATGCGCGAGAGGGCGCTCCGTCCGGTTCATGGATCCGGAACGGGAGACGCAGATGAGCACGAATTCCATCATCGCCGCCGTCGCGATCATCGTCGTCGGCGGCGCAGTCGCCTGGTGGTATTTTGGCGGGCAAACCGCCGAAGCCCCGACAGCGACCGAGGCCCCGGCGACGGAGGCCCCCGCCGCGCCTGCGACGAACTGAGGTCGGCGCGTCGCAAGCGGGCCGCAGGCTGTCGCCCCCGCGTTGCAGCAGGCGCCGCCGCTGTGCCAATCAGGGCGCGGAAATCGGGCCGTCGCGGGGGTTCCGCGCCGGTCCATAAATGGATCCGCCGATGCTCCTGATCACCTGCCCCCATTGCGGCGTCTCCGGCGAGGAGACCGAGTTCGCCCCCGGCGGGGAGGCGCATCTGAAGCGCTTCGGGCCGGGTTCGGAGGAGGGCGAATTCGCCGGCTACCTCTTCTACCGCAAGAACCCGAAGGGCCCGCATTTCGAGCGCTGGCGGCACGCCTATGGCTGCGGCAAGTGGTTCCACGTCGCGCGGGACACGGTGACGCTGGAGATTTTCGGCGCCTACAAGGCGACGGAGACCGCACCCCCGCAGGAGATTCTGGACCGCATCGCGGCGCGGGGGAAGGCATGAGCGCCCATCGCCTCCCCTCTGGCGGCCTGCTGATCGACCGCGCCCGGCCCGTCGAGTTCCGCTTCAACGGCAAGCCGGTGAAGGGCTTCGCGGGGGACACGCTCGCCGCCGCCCTCCTCGCCAGCGGGCGGACGCTGATGGGGCGCTCCTTCAAGTATCACCGCCCGCGCGGGGTCGTCGCCGCCGGGGTCGAGGAGCCGAACGCGCTGATGTGCGTCGGCGAGGGGCCGCGCGCGACGCCGAACCAGCGCGCGACGATGGTGGAGATCGCGCCGGGCATGTCGGCGCGGAGCCAGAACCACTGGCCCTCCCTCGAATGGGACGTGGGGGCCGTGAACGCCGCCATCGCCTCCGTCGCGCCCGTCTTCTCCGCCGGCTTCTACTACAAGACCTTCCTCTTCCCCCGCATCGCGTGGAAGCATCTCTACGAGCCGGTGATACGGCAGTCCGCCGGCCTCGGCCCCGCGCCGGAGGGGGTGGACCCGGACGAGTACGAGCATCTCCACGCCTTCGCGGACGTTCTGGTGATCGGCGCCGGCATGGCCGGGCTCGCGGCGGCGCGGGGGGCGGCGGAGGCGGGGGCGCGGGTGATCGTGGCGGAGCAGGCGCCGCGCGCGGGCGGGCGGCTCCTTTCCGAGAGCGACATCGAGATCGGGGGCATGCCCGGCGCGGACTGGGCGGCGGGGGAGGCGGCGGCGCTGGCCGCCATGCCGAACGTAACGCTGCTGACGCGCTGCCAGGGCGCCGGGCTCTATGACCACGGTTATGCGCTTCTGGACGAGGAGCCGAAGGAGGGCCCTTCGCGCCGGCTCTGGCGGGTGCGGGCGAAGCGGATCGTGATCGCGACCGGGGCCATCGAGCGGCCCCTCGCCTTCGCCAACAACGACCTGCCGGGCGTGATGCTCGCCGCGGCGGTGCGGGATTTTCTCGCGCTCTGGGCCGTCGCGCCGGGGCGGGAGATCGTCGTCTTCGCCAATAATGACGACGCCTATCGCACCGCGCTCGCCGCGCACCGGGCGGGCCTGACGGTCAAGGCCGTGATCGATTGCCGGGCGGAGGTTGCGCGCGCGGCGGGGATTGCGGTGCGGACCGGGATGATCGTCGCCAAGGCGAAGGGCGGCAAGGCGCTGAAATCCGTGCTCGTCGCGAAACGCGCCGCCGATGGCCGCGTCGCGGGGGCGCTGGAGGAGATCGGCTGCGACGTCCTCGCCATGTCGGGCGGCTGGTCCCCCGCCGTGCATCTCTTCTCCCATTGCGGCGGCAAGCTGCGCTGGGACGAGGCGCAGGCGATGTTCCGCCCTGCGCCCGAGCGCGGCGCGCCCACAGGCGCGGACGGCGAAGTGAACACCTTCGTGGCCGGCGCCGCGAACGGGCTCCTCTCGACTGCGGAAGGGCTCGCGGACGCGCTGGCGGCGGGCGCCCGCGCCGCGTCCGATCTCGGCTTCTCCGCCGTCGCGGCGGAGGCGCCGGCGGTGGCGGAGCCCGGAATGGCGCCGCTCCAGCCGCTCTGGTTCACGCCCTCCGTGGGAAAACACGCGCACGGAACCAAGCATTTCCTCGATTTTCAGAATGACGTGACGGCGGCGGACGTGGAGCTTGCCGCACGCGAAGGCTATGAGAGCGTGGAGCACGCCAAGCGCTACACGACGCTCGGCATGGCGACGGACCAGGGCAAGCTCTCCAACATCAACGGGCTCGCGACGCTCGCCAACGCGCTCGCCGCGCCGATCCCGGAGGTGGGGACGACGACGTTCCGCCCGCCGTGGGCGCCGCTTTCGCTTGGCTCAATCGCAGGGCGGGACGCAGGGACGCTTTTCAAGCCGGTGCGGCGCACCCCGATGCATGACTGGCACGAGGCGAACGGCGCCGATTGGGAGCCGGTCGGCGAATGGCGCCGCCCCTTCACCTATCGCCGCGCGGGGGAGAGCCGGGAGGCGTCCGTCACGCGCGAGGTGAGTGCGGTGCGCGAGGCGGCGGGGATTCTGGACGCCTCGACGCTTGGGAAACTGCTGGTGACGGGGCCGGATGCGGGACGTTTCCTCGATCTCCTCTACACCAACATGATGTCGACGCTGAAGCCGGGCGCCTGCCGCTATGGCCTCATGTGCAACGAGAACGGGTTCCTGTTCGACGACGGGGTGGTGGCGCGCCTCCCGAACGGCGATTTCCTCTGCCACACCACCACCGGCGGGGCGGAGCGCGTGCATGGCTGGATGGAGGAATGGCTCCAGACGGAATGGCCGGAGCTGAAGGTCTACGTCGCCAACCTCACCGAGCAGTTCGCGCAGATCGCCGTCGCCGGGCCGAAGGCGCGGGAGATCCTGCAACCGCTGACGGCGATGGACCTTTCCGCCGCCGCGCTGCCCTTCATGGGGATCGCGGAGGGGGAGATGGCGGGGATTCCCGTGCGCCTGTTCCGCATCTCGTTCAGCGGTGAACTTTCCTATGAGATCGCCGCCCCGGCGCATCGCGGCCGCGCGCTATGGGACGCGATTCGCGAGGCGGGCGCGGGGCAGGGAATCCAGCCCTACGGCACGGAGGCGCTGCATGTGCTCCGCGCCGAGAAGGGCTTCATCATGATCGGGGACGAGACCGACGGCACGGTGACGCCGCAGGATCTCGGCCTCTCCTGGGCCGTCTCGAAGAAGAAGGCGGATTTCATCGGCAAGCGGGCGCAGGAACGGCCCTTCCTATCGCATCCGGAACGGGAGCGGCTGGTGGGGCTGGAGACGCTGGAGCCCGGCAAGCGCCTGCCGGACGGCGCCTATGCGGTCGCGGACCCTGCGGCGAAGACGCCCGAGGTGATCGGGCGCGTCACTTCCTCCTACATGTCGCCGACGCTCGGGCGCGCCATCGCGCTCGGCCTCGTGAAGCGGGGGCCGGAGCGGATGGGGGAGGTCATCTCCTTCCCGCTGGAGAAGGGCGAGGTGATGAAGGCGCGGATCGTCGACCCGGTCTTCTACGACAAGGAAGGGGCGCGGCAGAATGTCTGATCCCGTGACCGCGACTGGCGGCGCCCGTTTCGCCGGGCCCGAATGCGCGATTTCCGACCTCGGCCCGCTCGGCATGGTCACGATCCGCGGCGAGGCGGGGGACCCGGCCTTCGCCGCCGCGGTCGAGGCGGAGACTGGCTTCGGCCTGCCGCCCGTCCGGCGGTTCGAGGGCGAGGCCGAAGCTGGGCTCTGCTGGATGAGCCCGGACGAATGGCTGCTGACCTGCCCCTATACCGAGGCGGAGGCGCGGGCCGGGCGGCTTCGCACCGCGTTCGGTGGGCTTCATGCGCTCGCCGTGAACGTCTCCGATGCGCGGGCCGCCTTCCGCATCGAGGGGGAGGGCGCGCGCGCGCTCCTCGCCCGGGGCGCGCCGGTGGACCTCGCGCCCGCCGCCTTCGGCATTGGGGACGTGCGGCGCACGCGCCTCGGTCAGGTCGCCGCGGCGTTCTGGCTGGGGCGGGACGGGGCGTTCCGGCTCGTCTGTTTCCGCTCCGTCGGCGCCTATGTCTTTGACTGGCTGAAGGCTTCCGCTGCGTCAGGCGCGCGGCCCGCGGGATTCTGAAGGTTAAGACTTTGTGACGAGCCATGCGGTGAGTGCATGGCGGGACTGATGAATGGTGCGATGCAGCATTCGCTGCGCGCGCCTATCTCCTCCTCGACGGCGGAAAGCCGCCGAGAGCAGGAGACAGACGATGAACCGGAACGAATATCGCTCCCCGACCGAAGCCGAGATGCGGGCGATCACGGCCCGCGCCCACACGCTGCGCGCCGAGGCGACGCGCGAGATGGTCGCGGCGCTGGGCCGCGCCCTCGCCCGCGGCTGGGCCCGGCTGACCTCGAAGCCGGCCGGCGGGCGCATCGGCGCCAACTGACGCCGCCGAACGAAAGGGAGCGCCCCGGCAAAAACCGGGGCGTTCTTCTTTTCCGGGCTTTCAGGCCTGCGAGAAGGCCGCGAGCCCGACCACGGCGAGGAGCGAAAGCGCCATGCCGACATTGATCGCCCGCTGCGCGCCGGGCGCGAGGTTCAGCCGCTTCAGCGTCACGCCCGCAGTCAGCCAGATCAGGTGGACCGGAATCCAGATCGCGTTGACGATCAGGAGCTTGAGCGCGACCTCGACCGTCAGGCTCTCCGGCCAGAAGGCGTAGCCGGAGAAGAGCAGGTTGTTAACCGCATAGGCCTTCGGATTGATGAACTGTAGGAGAAGCCCGCCGACGAAGCCGGGCGCCGAGGCTGTCTCCATGAAGGCGACCTTCGCCCCGGAGAGCGCGATCTTCGCCGCCAGATAGACGAAGAAGGCCGCCGACGCCCATACGAGGACGGCGCGCACCTCCGGCACGGAAAAGACAATCGCGGCGAGACCGGAGATCACCGCAAAAGCCACGAGATTGGTGCCGACGAAGAGCCCGGCGACGAAGCGGAGCCCCGCCGCGCGCCCGAATCCCGCACCGACTCCGGCCGTCGTCAGGACGCCGGGGCCGGGGGTGATGAGGAGGAAGAAGACGGCGAGGGCGAAGGTGAGCATCGCGCGACGATAGAAAGGCCGCGCCGCCTTCGCCAGCGTTTTTCGTCAGCACCATTGACTTATCCGGCGGGAAAGGGCACCTCACCCCTGCACGTCAGACCCCGCGGCGGCGCATCGTCCGTCGCTCTTTTCGACGAGACCGGCCGCGGGCGAGACTCACCGCATCACTGGCCCGCCCGGCTGCGCCCGGAGCCGAGCCGTCCGCCCCGACCGCGAGAAAAGCGGCGAGAGGCGGAGAAGGACCCCACGTGTCAGACCTGACCTTTCAGGCGCTCGGCCTCGCCGAGCCCATTCTCCGCGCGCTGAAGGCGCGCGACTACGAAA
>JAUHWJ010000123.1 GCA_030424705.1 Alphaproteobacteria bacterium
GAGGCGGCGCTGCTCGCACGGCTCGCCGCCGCGCCGGCGGCGACGCTCTCCGGGCTCGCCCCGGCCGAGCCGGGCTATGCGCGCCTCGTCGCCATGCTCGCCGCCTTGCGCGCGCTGCCGGAGGACGCCTGGGGAGAGACCGCGCCCGGCGGCGCGACGCTCCGCCTCGGCGACCGGGACCCGCGCGTCGCCGCGCTCCGCGCCCGGCTGGTGCGGAAGGGAGACCATGCGGGCGCGGCCCCGGGAGCCGACCCGGAAGTATTCGACGCCGCGCTCGAAACCGATGTGCGCTCCTTTCAGCGCCGGCACGGGCTGAACGACGACGGCGCCGCCGGCCAGCGCACGCTCGACGCGATCAACACGCCGCTGGCGGACCGGATCGGGCAGGTTCTCGTCAGCCTCGAGCGCGCGCGCTGGACGAACCGGGAGCGCGGCCGGCGGCATGTCTATGTCAACCAGGCCGACTTCACGGTGCGGCTGGTTGAGGACGGGGCGACGCTCTTCGAGGAGCGCGTCGTCGTCGGCGCGCGCCGGCACCGGACGCCGGAATTCTCCGACGAGATGGAGCATCTTGTCTTCAACCCGACCTGGCATGTGCCGCGGAGCATCGCCGGGGAGGAGATCCTGCCGCTGCTGCAGGAGGACCCCGAATATCTCGCCAAGAAGAACATGCGCCTCGTCTCCCGCACCGGCGACGACCCGCCCGACCCGGCGATGACGGACTGGTCGCTCTATTCGCGGGCGGACTTCCCCTATGCGATCAAGCAGGCGCCCGGCGCGGGCAATGCGCTCGGCCGGGTGAAGTTCATGTTCCCGAACGCGCATGCGATCTACCTCCACGACACGCCTTCGAAATCGCTCTTCGCGAAGGACGCCCGGGCCTTCAGCCACGGCTGCGTGCGCGTGCAGGACCCGCTTCGCTTCGCCGAGATGCTGCTCGCGCCGCAGATGGAGGACCCGACGGGGCGGATCGCGCGCATCCTCGACACGGGGCGCGAGACAGTCGTGCGGCTGGAGACGCCGGTTCCGGTCCATCTCGACTATCGCACCGCGTGGACGGACGAGGCGGGGCTCTGGCAGTTCCGCGACGACGTCTACGGGCGGGACGGGCGGATCCTTTCCGCGCTCCTCGCCGCCGGGGTCTCGCTCACGCCGGAGGCGGGCGGCTGAGGGGCGCTTTCCGCCTTTCCGCCGCCGCGGGGAGTCGGTAAAGGTTCGGCGACAAGAGCACCCGGGGGCCGCGCAATGAGCGACGAGATCGCGCGAAAAGTCATCGAGATCATCGCCGAGCAGGCCCTGCTGAAGCCTGAGGAAGTGACGCTCGATTCCTCCCCCGAAGATCTCGGGCTGGATTCGCTCGGCCTTGTCGAGATCGTCTTCGCGATCGAGGAGACGTTCGACGTCTCCGTCCCGTTCAACGCCAACGACCCCACGGCCTCCGACTTCGACATTTCCTCCGTCGGCAAGATCGTCGACGCGGTGCGCGCGCTCGCCGGCGAGCGGGCCTGAGCCGCGTGGCGCGGCGCGTCGCCGTCACCGGGCTCGGGCTCGTTTCCGCGCTCGGGCTCGACAGGGCCGCCCATTTCGCGGGATTGCGCGAGGGGCGTAACGGGGTTTCCGAACTTCAGATCACGGATGTGGAGCGGCTCAGCGTGCGCATCGGCGCGCAGGCGCGCGCCTATGTCGGCGAGGATCGGTTCGACCGGCAGGAACTCGCGCTCCTCGACCGCACCACGCAGATGGCGCTGACCGCGGCGGCGGAGGCGATGGCGGAAGCCGGGCTCGCGCTCTCCGAGGAAGAGGCGCTCAGGGCCGGCGTCGTGATGGGCACGGCGCTGACCGGCATGGAGACGATCGACGGGAATTACCGCGCCGTCTTCCAGGAGGGGAAGAACCGCGTCCATCCGTTCATCGTGCCGCGGCTGATGACGAGCGCGGGGGCGAGCCAGATCTCCATGCGGCACGGGCTCCGCGGGCCGAGCTGGACGGTGACGACCGCCTGCTCCTCCTCCAACCACGCGATCGGGCAGGCATTCCAGCTCGTGCGCTCCGGCGCGGCGGACGTGATGCTGGCGGGGGGCGCGGAGGCGCCGCTCGTCTTCGGCGTGATGAAGGCCTGGGAGGGCCTCCGCGTCATGTCGAAGGACGCGTGCCGCCCGTTCTCCCGCACCCGCAACGGCATGGTGCAGGGCGAGGGCGCGGCGGTGCTGGTGCTGGAGGAGATGGAGCGGGCGAAGGCGCGCGGCGCGCATATCTGGGGCGAGGTCGCCGGCTTCGGCATGACGGCGGACGCCTCCGACATTGTCACGCCGAGCCAGGACGGCGCGGCGCGGGCGATCCGCGCGGCGCTCTCCGACGCCGGCATGGCGCCGGACGAGGTCGGCTATGTGAACGCCCACGGCACGGCGACGGCGGCGAACGACAGGACGGAAATCGCCGCGATCCGGGAGGCGCTGGGGCCGGCGGCGGAGCGCGTCTCCGTCTCCTCCACCAAGTCGATGCACGGGCACGCCATCGGCGCGGCCGGGGCGCTGGAGGCGGCGGCCGCGCTCCTCGCGCTGTCGGAAGGGGTGATCCCGCCGACGATCAACCATGAAGAGCCGGACCCGGATTGCGACCTCGACGTGACGCCGAACGCGGCGCGGGAGCGGGCGGTGGGGGCCGCGCTCTCCAACTCCTTCGCCTTCGGCGGGCTGAACGCGGTGCTGGCCTTCCGCAAGGTCTGAGCCGGCGCGCACACGGCGTGCACGGGGCGCAAGCCCTTGAGCTAGATCACTTTTCAGCAGATGCCGACGCAGGATACGGGCGCCGCTTCCGCGGCGCCCGCGCATCCTCAGGAGGGTCGGCGCCCCGCGCCGCTCAGAGCAGCTTGCCCATCGCGACGGCGACGTCGCCCATGCGGTTCGAGAAGCCCCATTCGTTGTCATACCAGGTGAGGATGCGGCAGAGCCCGCCCTTCATCGCCTTGGTCTGGTCGAGATGGAAGATCGAGGACCGGGGATCGTGGTTGAAGTCCATCGAGACGTTCGGCTGGTCGGTATAGCCGAGCACGCCCTTCAGCGGCCCGTCCGCCGCCGCGCGGATCGCGGCGTTGATCGCCTCGACGCTCGCCGGCTTCGTGGTGCGGAACTTGAGGTCCACCACGGAGACGTTCGGCGTCGGCACGCGGATCGCCACGCCGTCGAGCTTGCCGTTGAGATCGGGGAGGACGAGGCCGACGGCCTTCGCCGCGCCCGTCGAGGTCGGGATCATGGACATCGCCGCGGCGCGGGCGCGGTAGAGATCCTTGTGCATCGTGTCGAGCGTCGGCTGGTCGCCGGTATAGGAGTGGATCGTCGTCATGAACCCCTCCTCGATCCCGAACGTGTCGTTCAGGACCTTGGCCACCGGCGCGAGGCAGTTGGTGGTGCAGGAGGCGTTGGAGATGACGATGTCCTCCGCCGTCAGCTCGTGATGGTTCACGCCGTAGACGACCGTGCGGTCCGCGCCCGTGGCCGGGGCGGAGACGATGACGCGCTTCGAGCCGTTCTTCAGATGCAGCGCGGCCTTCTCCCGGTCCGTGAAGATGCCGGTGCATTCGAGCGCGATGTCGACATCGCCCCAGGGCAGGTCCGCCGGATTGCGCTCGGCGGAGACCTTGATCGGCCCGCGGCCGATGTCGATCGTGTCGCCCGCCACCTTCACCTCGAATGGGAAGCGGCCGTGCACGCTGTCGAAGCGGAGGAGGTGGGCGTTCGTCTCCACCGGGCCGAGATCGTTGATCGCCACGACCTCGATATCGGTGCGCCCGCTTTCCGCGATGGCGCGGAGCACGTTCCGCCCGATCCGCCCGAACCCGTTGATCCCCACTTTCACGGCCATGCGCGCCTCCTCACGATTCCTGCGGCTTCTTTCCGTCGCGCGCGGCCATACGGCGCGGGGCGGAAAAATTCAATGCGACGGAGGGGCGAAGCGGGGCCGTATGGCCTATCTCGACCTTCACGGGGGAGGAAAAGGAGACATCATGCGCGTCATCGCCGCCCTTCTCATCGCGCTATGCGCGCTTCCCGCCGCCGCCTTCGAGAGCCGCCGCATCACCATCGAGCATGACGGACGGAGCCGGACGGCGCTGATCGACGCGCGGGCGGATGCGCGGAACGCGCCGGTGCTGATCGGGCTGCATGGCGGGCTCGCCGGGCCGATGTCCGTCCGGCGCCGGGCGCAGGTCTCGCTCGCGGCGGAGGGCTGGGTGGTGCTCTGGCCCTATGCGGTGGAGGAGGGCGACTGGAACGACGGGCGGCGGGACGATGACGGGCGGCTCTTCGACGAGGCGGACGATGTGGGCTTCCTCCGCGCGCTCGTCGCGCGGCTGGCGGAGGCGGGGGTCGCGGACCCTTCCCGCGTCTATGTGGCCGGCCCCTCGCTCGGCGGCACCATGGCGCTGAAGCTGCTCTGCGACGCGCCCGACCTCGTCGCCGGCGCAGCGGTCGCCATCGCGAGCCTGCCGGTGGGCGCGGACTGCGCCGGGGGCCCGCCGCGCCCCGTCCTCCTCCTCCACGGCACGGCGGACCGGATCATGCCGGAGGATGGCGGGCGGATCGGCGGCTGGAGCCCGCTGGTGCGGGAGCGGGGGGACGTGCGGCCCGTCTCCGAGACGATGGAGATCCTCGCCGCGCGGAACGGCTGCGCCGGCTACGAGGAGCGCGCCCTGCCCGACCGCGCGGCGGATGACGGCTCGACCGTGCGGCTCCGCGCCTATGAGGGCTGCGCGGCGCCGCTGCTGCATTACATCGTGGAGGGCGGTGGCCATGCCTGGCCGGGCTCGCGCTCCTCGCGGCTCGAAGGGATTGTCGGCTCGACGAACCGGGACATTTCCGCGACGGAGGAGATCGAGCGGTTCTTCCGGGCGTTGGCGGAGGGGTGATCAGCCGCTCGCTACTCGATCCTCGCAAACGTTGAGGCCTGCCAGTAGATCGTGAACTCGTCCTGCGCCTCAAGCCCATGCTCCCGAAGGCTCTCTTCCGCCTCGGCCGGCGATGCGGCGCCGAAGAAAAGGACATAGTGGGTTCCCGGCGCGCTCAGGGGGACGAGAAACTCGAAGACGCGGGTCTGCCCGGGCAGGATCGTCGAACTCGGCCCTTCGGCGAGAGGCGTTCCGTAGCCGACGGTCACCGGCTGTGCGTAGACGAGCGCGCCGTCACTCCCGACGCGGACGCGGCTGACCGTCACGCCGCTCTTCGCCCATTCGATCAGCTCTGTGCGATCGCCCACGTTCTCGGCCGAGACCTCGACCCGCGCGAACCGCGTGGCCGCCCCGTCCTCCGCCAGCGTCGAAACCCGCATGGTCAGGTTGAGGATTCCCCGCTCGCGAAGATCCCGGCGGATCTGCTCCAGTTCCGCTCGCCCGCGCTCGATTTCCTCAAGCATCTCGAAGCGGTAGAGGGTCCAGCCGCCTCCGACGACCACCGCTGCGGCGACGACGAGCGCCTGCACGCCCGTCGCGATCCTGTTGAACCGTTCGTAGCCCATGCCGAAGCCGTCCGCAGCGCCCGGAGTCCAGCCTCGGGCCGGGTTCAGAATAGCTGCAATGGGCCGACCAGCCTACCCTGCGAGCCGCTCCCGCAGGTCCCGCTTCAGCACCTTTCCCGTGGCGTTTCGCGGCAGCGCCTCCACGAACTCCACCCGCGCCGGAATCTTGAAGCGGGCGAGCTTGCCCTGGCAGTGGCCGATCACGTCATCCGCGCTCAGCGCCGCGCCGGGCTTCATGGCGACGAAGGCGCAGCCGACCTCGCCCCAGCGCTCGTCCGGCATGCCGACGATAGCGGCCTCCGCGACGCCTTGGAGGGCATAGAGGACGTTCTCCACCTCCGCCGGATAGACGTTCTCCCCGCCGGAAATGTACATGTCCTTCCAGCGGTCGACGATCCAGAGATCGCCCTCCGCGTCGATCTTCGCGGCGTCGCCGGTGCGGAACCAGCCGTCCACGAATTCCTTCGCGTTCGCCTCCGGGCGGTTCCAGTAGCCCGGCGTGATGTTCGCGCCCTTGCACCAGAGCTCCCCGATCTCGCCCGGGGCCGCGTCCGACCCGTCCTCCCGCACGATCTTCAGCTCGGTATGGAGCGCGGGGCGGCCCGCGCTTCCGGGCTTGGCAAAGGCGGTTTCCGGCGTCTGGATCGAGACGCAGGGGCTCGTCTCCGTCATCCCGAAGCCCTGCACGATGGCGATGCCCTTCGCCTTGTAGGCTTCGAGGAGCGGCACCGGCGTCGGCGCCCCGCCCACAGCGGCGGTGCGGACGCGGGAGAAATCCGCCTCCGCGAAGCCGGGATGCTGGCTCATGAAGAGATAGACCGCGGGAACGGCGAGGAAGTGGCTCACCTTCCGCGCCGGGTCCGAGATGAC
>JAUHWJ010000124.1 GCA_030424705.1 Alphaproteobacteria bacterium
GAAGCTCGCGGGGCCGGAGGCGGGCGGCGCCGCGGATTTCCGCATCGACGGGCCGGAGGCGCACGGGCTCCCGGGCTATCTCGGCCTCTACGGAATCGAGAGCCCTGGCCTCACCTCCGCGCTCGCCATCGCGGAGGAAGGGGCGGCGCGGCTCATGCGGCGTTGATCGACCAGTCGTATTCGCTCCCGGCGATGCGGGAGACGCCTTCGAGCGCGGCGGCGAGGGGCGGCTCGGCATGGGCGCGGAGATGGGCGATGACGCCGGCGTCGGTTCCCCCGAAATCCTCCTCGAACCAGTCGTAGATCTTCGAGACGACGAGGCGGCCGCCTTCGACCTCAGCGCCCCGCGGATGATTGACGAAGGCGCGGGCGGCTTCGTCGAGCGCCGCGTCGAGCCCCTCCGCCCGCCAGGGCGCGGCGCCGAGATCGGGGCAGCCGAGCGCGGCGCAGTTCACGGCATAGTGCACCCGCGCATCGCCCCAGACAGGGCGGAGGATGCCGTGCTCCAGATCGTCGAGCGAGAGCGCCTCGCCGCCCACCGTGAGCCGCGCCTCCCGCCAGGGACCGGGCGAGAAGAGGGAGCCGCCGATATCCCTTATGCTCCCGACCGGCCAGGCTTCGAGGATCAGGGCGACCGTCTCCGCATTGTAGAGATTGCACCAGAAGGCGAAGGCGGCGGGGCGGGAGAGCGCGGCCGGCTTCACGTTCTCCATCGCGCCGATCCAGTCGCGGAGCGGCCCGAGCGCGCCGGCCGCCTTCGCGCCGGCATAGTCCACGCGCGCCACGCCGTCCGCGCCCGGCCGGCGCCAACGCGTGAGGAACTCGGCCCAGGGGCCGGCCTCCGGGTCCTCGCCCGCGCCGAATTCCGTCCAGCGGGGGGAGAGGAGGCGCGAGGCGGGGGCCGCCTGCGCGCCGCGCGGCGCGGCGAGGGCCGCGGCGGCGAGGGCGAGAAATGTGCGTCTTGTCGTCGTCATGGCCGGCGCCTCCGTTCTTCGCCCCATCATAGCGCGTTTCGCGGGGCTTGCGGCGCCGCGCGCGAAACCGTGTATGAAGCGCGATGGCGCGAATCGGCGCCGGAGCCGGGTGCGGAGATGGCGGAGCAACCTCAGGACGTCGTGTTTCTCCTCGTCGAGAACTTCTCCCACATGGCCTTCGCCTGCGCGCTGGAGCCGCTCCGAATCGCCAACCTCAACGCGGAGCGGGAGCTTTACCGCTGGCGCATCGCGGCGGAGGGCGGGGTGGAGCAGCGCTGCTCCAACGGCACGATCACCCGCGCCGACATGGACCTCGCCGACATGCCGGATGCGATGATCGTCGTCGTCGCCGGGCTCAACGCGAAGAAGCACGCGACGCCTGCGATCAAGGCCTGGCTCCGCCGCCATGCGCGGCTCGGCTCCGGGCGGATCGGCGCGATCTGCTGCGGCTCCTATGTGCTGGCCGAGGCGGGGCTGATGGAGGGCCGCTCCTGCGCGCTCCACTGGGGCTATCACGACGCCTTCATGGAGGATCATCCGGAGGTCGATCTCGACCCTTCGGTTTTCGTGATCGACGGCCGCTATGTCTCCTCCTCCGGCGGCGCGGCGGCGACGGACTTGATGCTACGGCTGATCGAGGACGCGCATGGCGCGGAGCTTTCGCGCCGGGTGGCGGAGAGCCTCGTCTACACCTCGGCGCGGGCGGAGGGGGAGGGGCAGCGCTTTTCCGCCAACAGCCGGATCGGCATCCGCAACCACCGGCTCGCCAAGGCGGTGGAGCTGATCGAATCGGAACTCGACGAGCCGCTCCGCACCGCCGACATCGCGCAGCGCGTCGGCCTCTCGCCGCGCCAGCTCGAACGGCTCTTCGGCCGCTATCTCAACTGCTCGCCGAAGAAATACCGGATGGAGATGCGCCTGAACCGGGCGCGGGAGCTGCTCAGGCAGACGGACATGAGCGTCATCAACGTCGCGCTCGCCTGCGGCTTCTCCTCGCCCTCGCATTTCTCGAAATGCTACCGGACACGCTTCGGCTCCACGCCCTATCAGCGCGGCGCGGTCTGACTTCAGCCCGCGAGCGCGAGCGGGCCGGGCAGGATGCGCTCTCCTTCGGGCCGTAGCTCCCCGCGAAGGAAGGCGGAAAGCGCCGCGGGATAGAGCCGGTGTTCGAGCGCGAGGACGCGCGCGGCGAGGTCGTCCGGCGCCTCCCCCGGCTTCACGCCGAGCATCGCCTGCCCGAGGATCGGCCCGGAATCCATCTCCGGGCGCACGAGATGCACCGTGCAGCCGTGGAAGGCGACGCCCGCCTCCAGCGCCCGCTCATGCGTCCGGAGGCCGGGAAAGGCGGGAAGGAGCGAGGGATGGATGTTGACCATCCTGTCCCGCCAGGAAGCGACGAAACCCGGCGTCAGCAGCCGCATGAACCCCGCGAGGCAGACGAGATCGGCGCCATGCGCGGCCAGCCGCTCGCCCATCGCCGCCTCGAAGGCCGGCCGGTCGCCGCGGAAAGCGCGGTGATCCACCGCCTCCGCCGGAACGCCTGCGGCGCGCGCCGTCTCCAGCCCATTCGCCGCCGGATCGTTGGAGAGGACGAGCGCCGCCTCCGCCGGAAAGGCCGGGTCGGCCATCGCGGCGAGGAGCGCGGCCATGTTGGAGCCGCGCCCGGAAATGAGGATCGCGGCGCGCCGCCGCGTCACGCGAGCGCGCCCCGATAGGTCACGCCCGCGCCGGGAACGAGCGCGCCGAGCCGCACCGGCGCCTCCCGCTTGGCCCAGAGCGCGCCCTCGACCGCCTCGGCCGCGGCGGCGGGCGCGACGACGACCATGCCGATCCCGCAATTGAAGGTGCGGAGCATCTCCGCCTCCGCGACGCCCCCCGCCTCCCGCAGCCAGCCGAAGACCGGCGGCGCGCTGATCGCGGAGAGGTCGATCTCCGCGCCGAGCCCTTCGGGCAGGACGCGCGGCAGGTTCTCCGTCAACCCGCCGCCGGTGATATGGGCGAGGCCGGAAGCCCCCGCGCGGATCGCGGCCAGCGCCGCCTTCACATAGATGCGCGTCGGCGCCAGCAGCGCGGCGCCGAGCGGCCCGGCGGCGAAGGGCGCCGGCGCCTCCCAGCCGAGCCCGGCTCGCTCGGCGACCTTGCGGACGAGAGAGAAGCCGTTGGAATGAACGCCCGAGGAGGGCAGGCCGAAGAGCACGTCCCCCGCCGCCATCGCCCGCGGCAGCGCGCCGCCCCGCTCCATCGCGCCGACGGCGAAGCCCGCAAGGTCGAAATCGCCTTTCGCGTAGAGCCCCGGCATCTCCGCCGTCTCCCCGCCGATGAGGGCGCAGCCGGCGAGCCGGCATCCCTCCGCGATCCCGTTCACGACGGCGGCGCCGGAGGCCACGTCGAGCGCGCCGGTCGCATAATAGTCGAGGAAGAAGAGCGGCTCCGCCCCCTGGCAGACGAGATCGTTGACGCACATGGCGACGAGGTCGACGCCGACCGTGCCGAAAATCCCCGTCTCGATGGCGAGCTTCAGCTTGGTGCCCACCCCGTCCGTCGCCGCGACGAGGATCGGGTCGCGATAGCCGGCGGCGCGGAGATCGAAGAGCGCGCCGAAGCCGCCGAGCCCGTCCACCACGCCGGGGCGGGCGGTGGAGGCGGCGGCGGGCTTGATCGCCTCGACGAGCGCCGCGCCCGCGTCGATATCCACGCCGGCGTCGCGGTAGGTGAGGCCGTTCGGCCGGTCGGTCTGGTCGGGCATGGCGGGCCTTTCGCTGTCGCCGCCGGCCTTATACCGGACCCGACGCAAAGTTAAGGCCGGACATGCGGAACCGCCGCCCCTTTCGGGGCGGCGGCCTTAAGCGATTGGGTGATCAGCCCTGCGGCTGGTCGCGGGTTACCCGCCGGTCTTGGCGTCGCGGTCCGTTTCCGTCGCCGCCGCCTGCCCGGCGCCGGTGAGGCCGGAGCCGTCCGGGTCGGCCTCGGCCTGGCTCCCGGCGCTGGTGAGGCCGGAACCCTCCGGATCGTCCGTCGTGTAGCGGTCGCCCGTCTGCGCGTCGCGCCCGGTGTTCGTCGCGGCGCTGTCGGCCGCCGTCGCCGCTCCGGCGGGAGCTGTGGGAACAGTCGTCCCCCTCGTCTGCGCGACCGGGTCGTTGCCGCCCGCGCCGGTGAGGCCCGAGCCCGGCGGGTTGGAGCCGCCATGGCTCCCGGCGCTGGTGAGGCCGGAGCCCGAGGGGTCGGACTGCGCTTCCGACTTCACGTTGGCGCCGGTCATCGCGTCGCGATCCGTCTTGGTGGCGTCCGCGACAGCGCCGGTCGCGCCGAGAGCGAAGCCGGCGACAAGGGAGAGAGCGGTGGTGGAGATGAGGCGTTTCATAACGATAACGTCCTTTCCTATTCGGTTTCCTGAAACAGCGCCGATCCTTCGGCGCGATTTCTTCGAAGCGGCGCAGCCTCCCGGCTAGTCGTCGCCTCTCGCCCCCTCTCAACGGTCTCGCCGCCGGATCGTTCCCTCCTGTTTTTCGCCGTCGCCTCCCTAGGGTTGCCGCATCGCGCGCTTTGCCCTATCGCCGAAGCGTCGGCGGCGACGCCGGACGGGCCCGTAGCTCAATGGTCAGAGCAGACCGCTCATAACGGTTTGGTTGGGGGTTCAAGTCCCTCCGGGCCTACCATTCCATCTTCCTTCGCGAGCGCAAAAAGGTTAACGCTTTTGCGGTGAGTGAGACGTCTGTTCGTCATTCGACGATGCGTAAAAGTGTGGGGCGCGCGACCGGAGCCCGGAGGATCATCGCGTGGCCATGGTGGAAGACCGTCTCTCGGCTCTCGCGCCGAGAGAGACGATCGATATCGGCGGGCTCCGTTCCGCTCTTTCGGTTGGGGGCGTCACGCTCCTGACGGGCGGCTCCGCCGACGGCGTGGCCGACATGCTGGAGGCCGAACCGGGGCCGCTGCGGCTCGGGCGCCTTTCCGAACATGCCGGCGGGCAGGGGCATCTCTCCGCTTGGGCGTGTCTCGCCTTCGGGCTGACGCCTTTCGACCTCGAACCGCAGCCCGCGCGCCTCGCCGCCTTCACGGCAGCGGCGGGCCCGGCGGCGCTCGCGGTCGAGCGGGCCGAACGGCTTACCGATGCGGAGCTCGTGGCGCTGGCCGGAATCGGGAAGCAGTCCGGCTTCGCGCTCCTGCTCCTCGGCGGCGAGGATCTCGCCCGGCGCGCGCAGGAGCCCGCGCTCGCGGCGCTCGTCACCTCCTCGCCCGCCCCGATCACGGCGTCCCGGCAGGCGCAGCCGCGCGCGGCCCGGGAGAGCGCGGCGCGCGCGCCGGAAGAACCGAGGGACGCGTTCGGGCTCATCGCCGCGGCCGTCGCCCGCGCGGAGAAGGGCCAGGCCGAGGCCGAACCGGCGGCTCCCGCAGCGGCGCCCCTCCCGGTCGCCGCTCCGGCGCGTCGGACCTGGCGCGCGCATGCGGCGTTTGCGGCTTTCGCCGCGCTGGCGGTCACGGCGACGGCGGCGATGATGGCCGGAGTCGCGCCCGAGCCGGCTCCGTCGCCCGCCGCCGCGCCGACGCTCGCTGCGGCTCCGGAGGCGGAACGCGCCGCCGTGGCGGGGACGGCCGATTCTTCAGCGTCCGTTGCGACGCCCGCTTCCCTTCCGGCGCCGATCGCGGCGACGGCGTTCAGCCTCGAGGCGAAGGCGGCTCCGGCGCCGGGCCGCGCCGCCGCCGCCGCGCTCGCGACGAAGCCCGCCGACGAAGCCCTCGCTTCGGTGGCGCCGCCTCAGACCGCGCCGCGCCTCCTGCCGCCGGAAGCGCCCGAACCGGCGCGCGCGGCGCCGGTCGCCTTTCAGGCGCCGGCGGGCGACAGCCTGCGCGAAGAGGCCGCCCGGTTCGCCTTCCGGTCTCCCGCCCCGCGCCCGAGGCCCATCGCCGCCGCCTTTGTCGCGCCGCCATCGGAGGCGCCCTGGGTGGTGATCCATCATGCGCCGGAGAGCCGACCGCTGGCCGAAGCGCTCTCTGTCGCTCTAAGGGGCGGCGAATTCGCGCATGTCGCCCTCAGGGAGGTCGGCTTCGACGTCTCCGCCGACCATGTGCGCTATTACTTCGCGGAGGACGGCGCACGCGCCGGCGCGCTCGCCGAGGCGCTCGCAGGGGCGCTCGGCTCCGGCATCGCGCTCCGGGACTTCACTGGCGCGGACCGCCTGCCGGGGCGGATGACGCTGGAGGTCTGGCTCGCCGGCGGCGCCGGCTAGGTCAGCGCGGCTTCACGGGGCGCATCAGCCCCTCCTGCGCGACGGAGGCGACGAGCCGCCCGTCGCGGCTGTAGATCGAACCGCGGTTGAAGCTGCGCGCGCCGCCGCCGAACGGGCTGTCCATCACATAGAGATGCCA
>JAUHWJ010000125.1 GCA_030424705.1 Alphaproteobacteria bacterium
CCGTCTATGAAGACCTTCCCGTCCAGCAGGCCCTTCCGCCCCTGGCTGGCGTAGGAGAAGAGCGTGCCGATCCCGCCCTCGATATCCACCGCGCCGTCGGCCCGCGTCGCCCCGGTGGCGAAGGAAAGGGCGTAAAGCTCCTCCTTCCGCTCATTCAGCGCCGTCGCCAGCGCCTTCAGCATCCGCGCTCGGTCATGGAAGCCGAAGGCGCGGAGCGCGGGGCCGCCCACGCGGCGCGCATGGTCCGCCATCGCCTCCACATCGGGCGGCGTCGTCCCGCATTCGGCGACGACGGCGCCTGTCGCAGCGTCATGCAGCGGGCGGGCGGCTTCGGGCTTCACCCATTCGCCGGCGGCGTAGCTGGTGAGGAGCATGGCGGGTCCTTTCAGGCGAGGCGGGCGGGGAGGCTGGCGAAGCCGCGGAAGCGGATGCGCCCGCCGCGCCTCGCGCCAGGAAGCAGGCGATAGCCCGGAAAGCGTTCGAGGAAGCGGCCGATCGCGACCCGCCCCTCCATCCGCGCCAGCGTGAAGCCGACGCAGGTATGTGGCCCGCCCCCGAAGCCGAGATGGCGGTTCGGGCTGCGGCCCACGTCGAAGCGCTCCGGATCGGGAAACTGCCGCGGATCGCGGTTCGCGGCGGCGATGCAGAGATGGATGCGGGTTCCGGGGGCGAGCCGCTCGCCGTGGAACTCGGCCTCCCCGGTCGTGACCCGGTTGCCGAGCTGGTTGGAGGACTGGAGGCGCAGCACTTCCTCGACCATCGGGGCGAGAAGCCCGGGGTCGTCGCGAAGGCGCTTGGCCTGTTCGGGGTGCTCATGGAGCAGGTGTAGAGCATTGCCGATCAGGTTCGTCGTCGTCTCGTGCCCGGCGTTGAGGATGAAGACGCAGTTCTGCAGCAGCTCCTCCTCGCTCAGCGCCTCGCCCCTGTCCCCCGCCATGAGCCGGGTCAGCACGTCCGTCTCCGGGTCCCCCGGCTGCGCGCGGCGGCTTGCGGCGAGGTCGCGGAGATAGTCTGTGAAGGCGGTGATGGCGGCGTGGCCCCGCGACTCCTGCTCCGGGCTGAGTACGGGCTCCAGCGCGCCGAGGATGGCGAGGGACCAGTCGCGGAGCGGTCCGCGCTCCTCATGCGGCATGGCGAAGAGATTGCCGATCACCTCGATCGGGATCGTGGCGGCGAAATCCTCGATCAGGTCCGCCTCGCCCTTCGCCGCAAGCCTGTCTAGCAGCCGGTCCACCAGAGCGACGAGCGCGGGCTCCATCGCGGCGACGGCGCGGGGTGTCATCGCGCCGA
The DNA here is from genome assembly GCA_030424705.1 of Alphaproteobacteria bacterium. GTDB lineage: Bacteria > Pseudomonadota > Alphaproteobacteria > Rhodobacterales > Rhodobacteraceae > Pikeienuella. The sequence continues at coordinate 1,291 of JAUHWJ010000125.1, forward strand.
CCATGATGCGGCGGACGCGCGTGTGGAGCGGCGGGTCATTGAAGACGAGCGAGGTGGTGTGATGGCGGAAGAGCGGCGTCCCCTCCCCGTATTTCGCGCCGAATTCCCGCTTCTTGTCGGACGAGAAGAGTGCGGCGTCCCGATAGACCCGGTCGAGATCGGCCCAGCGGGTGAGCATCACGGAGCCGTCCGGAAAGCGCTTCAGCGGCGCATGCTCGCGCAGGGCGTCATAGACGGGAAACGGATCCTCCGCGAAGCCCGGCGGCGGGTTCTGAATGTCGAACGAGGCCGCCAGCGCCGCCGCTTCCATCCCGTCCTCCCGCCGCTATGCTCGGCGCGCGAAGCCGTTGAGTCGGCCCCATTCACATGTTACGAAATCTGCATGGACGCCGGCCAGATTGCAACATATAGCGCCCGCGCGATGTGGGCGCGGGACGACGCCTCGAAGTGGCTCGGGCTGACGCTCGACGAGGTCGCGCCCGGCTATGCGCGCATGATCCTGACGGTTGCGAAGCATCACACGCAGGGGCACGACATGTGCCATGGCGGCTACATCTTCACGCTGGCGGACAGCGCCTTCGCCTTCGCGTGCAATTCCTACAACGAGATCACGGTCGCCCAGCACAACACGATCAGCTTCCTCGCCTCCGCCTGGGAGGGAGACGTGCTGACCGCGGAGGCGCGGGAGGTGTTCCGCCGCGGCCGCTCCGGCCTCTACGACGTGCGGGTGACGAACCAGAAGGGCGAGCCGGTCGCGGAGATGCGCGGCGCCTCGCGAACGATCAAGGGGCGGCATTTCGACCCCGAAACGACAGAAAACACCGAGGAGACGCCATGACCGAGGCTTTCATCTGCGCGGGGGTCCGCACGCCCATCGGCCGCTATGGCGGATTGCTCTCCGCCGTGCGGCCCGACGATCTCGGCGCCCATGCGATCCGCGAGGTGATGGCGCGGGCGCCGGGCCTGCCGCCGGAGGCCGTGGACGACGTGATCTTCGGCGGCGCCAACCAGGCGGGTGAGGACAACCGGAACGTTGCGCGCATGTCCTCGCTCCTCGCCGGGCTTCCCGACACGGTGCCGGGGGCGACGATCAACCGGCTCTGCGGCTCGGGGCTCAACGCAGTCGGCCTCGCGGCGCAGGCCATCCGGTCCGGCGAGGCGGAGGTCATCCTCGCCGGGGGCGTCGAGAGCATGAGCCGCGCGCCCTATGTGCAGTCCAAGCCCGTCTCCGCCTTCGATCGGGGCGTGGAGCTTTTCGACACGACCATCGGCTGGCGCTTCGTCAACCCGCGGATGAAGGCGGAATACGGCGTCGATTCGATGCCGGAGACGGCGGAGAACGTCGCCGAGGAATGGCAGATCAGCCGGGAGGCGCAGGACGGCTTCGCGCTCCGGAGCCAGGAGCGGGCCATCGCGGCGCGGGAGCGAGGGCGCTTCGCGCTGGAAATCGCGCCCGTCTCGATCCCGCAGCGGAAGGGCGATCCGATCCTCGTTGAGCATGACGAGCATCCGCGCGCGACGACGATGGAGGCGCTCGGGCGCCTCCCGACGCCCTTCCGCAAGGGCGGCACGGTCACTGCGGGGAACGCCTCCGGCGTCAATGACGGCGCGGCGGCGCTGATCGTGGCGAGCGGCGCGGCGGCGGAGCGATACGGGCTGACGCCCATCGCACGGGTCACGGGGATGGCGGTGGCGGGCGTGCCGCCGCGGATCATGGGCATCGGGCCGGCGCCGGCCTCGCGGAAACTGATGGAGCGGCTCGGCCTTTCCATCGGCGATATCGACGTGATCGAGCTGAACGAGGCCTTCGCGGCGCAGGGGCTCGCGGTGATGCGGGAGCTCGGGCTCGCGGACGATGCGGAGCATGTGAACCCGAACGGCGGGGCCATCGCGCTCGGCCATCCGCTCGGCATGTCCGGCGCGCGGCTGGCTCTGACGGCGGCGCTGGAGCTGAAGGAGCGGGGGGCGAAGCGGGCGCTTTGCACCATGTGCATCGGCGTCGGACAGGGCATCGCGCTGATGCTGGAAGCGGCGTGAGGCCGGGTCGGGGAGCATTCGCCGTGTCCGTCGAAACTGTTGAAAATCGCCCGGGCATCGCCCATCCTTCCGTCATTGCGGTGACGGGAGATGGTTCGTGGCCGACTTGCCGAAGCTTGGAACTGCGCATTCCTACGCCCCCGGGGCCGACCCGGGGCCGCTCGCCGGCCTCTATGGCATGGTCGGCGACGTTGTCGCGTTCTCGATCTTCGCACTCGTCTCGGCGATCCTCCTCATCGTTCTGGTCCGCGTCGCGCTCGGGCTCGCCTTCGGCTGGCGAAAGCGGCGGGGCGCGCAGGACACGCTCGAGGATGTCGGCGCGGCGGACAGCCGGACGCTGCGGAAGCTGCGCGAGGCGGATCGGGACCGCGAGGAGGAGCGCCGCCGCTACGCCTCCTGAGGCTGGATGGAGGATCGGGCGATGAGAGACCTCACGCCCCCCCGTTCCTCTCTTGAACCCATCGAGATCGCGAGCCGTGACGAGATCGCCGCTCTCCAGCTCGACCGGCTGAAATGGACGCTCCGCCACGCTTACGAGAACGTGCCCTTCCACCGGGCGCGGTTCGAGGCGGCGGGGGTTCACCCCGATGACCTGAAGAACCTCGCGGACCTCGCGAAGTTCCCCTTCACGCAGAAATCCGACCTCAGGGACCATTACCCGTTCGGGCTCTTCGCCGTGCCGCGCGAGAGGATCGCGCGCATCCACGCCTCTTCGGGGACGACAGGGCGGCCCACCGTCGTCGGCTATACGGCGAGGGACATCGAGACCTGGGCCGGGCTCGTCGCCCGCTCGATGCGCGCCTCGGGCGTCAGGCCCGGCGACGTGGTGCATGTCGCCTATGGCTACGGGCTTTTCACCGGAGGGCTCGGCGCGCATTACGGGGCGGAGAGGCTCGGCTGCACGGTCGTCCCCGTCTCGGGGGGCATGACGGAGCGGCAGGTGCGGCTGATCGAGGATTTCGGCGCCTCAGCGATCATGGTCACGCCCTCCTACATGCTCTCGATCCTCGACGAATACCGCGCCGCCGGGCTCGACCCGCGGGAGAGCCCGCTGCAGGTCGGCATCTTCGGGGCGGAGCCGTGGACGAACGCGATGCGGGCCGAGATCGAGGAGGCCTTCGACATGCACGCGGTCGACATCTACGGGCTTTCCGAGGTGATGGGCCCCGGCGTCGCCAACGAATGCGTCGAGACGAAGGACGGATTGACGCTCTGGGAGGATCACTTCTACCCGGAGATCATCGACCCTGTGACGGGCGCCCCGCTGCCCGACGGCGAAATGGGCGAACTGGTCTTCACCACGCTGACGAAGGAGGGGATGCCCATCGTCCGCTACCGGACGCGGGACCTTACGCGCCTTCTCCCCGGCACGGCCCGCTCCATGCGGCGGATGGAGAAGATCACCGGGCGGACGGACGACATGATGATCCTCCGCGGCGTCAACGTCTTCCCGACGCAGATCGAGGAACAGCTCCTGAGGGTGCGGAGCCTCGCGCCGCATTTCCAGATCGAGCTGACGCGGGAGGGGCGGCTCGACGAGATGACGGTCGTCGTCGAGGCCGCGCCGGGCCATGAGGCGGAGGAATGGCGCATCCGCTCCGCCTCCGATCTTGCGCATCGGGTCAAGGAGGCGGTGGGCGTCTCCGTGAAGGTCACGGTCGTCTCCCCCGGCGCGGCGCCCCGGAGCCAGGGCAAGGCGGCGCGGGTGGTGGACAAGCGGCCGAAGTGAGCGACCCGCTCGCCGCGCCGCTCGCCCGGCTCCATGCGGAGGGGCGGCTCCGCGTCTGGTCCCTCGCCGTCACGATCTTCGGGGACGCGGCGGCGCCGCGGGGCGGCGCGCTCTCGATGGCGGACCTGACGCGCCTCCTCGCCCGGCTCGGCGCGGAGCCGGGGGCGGTGCGCACCGCGATGTCCCGCCTCGCGCGGGACGGATGGGTGGAGCGGCGGCGCGCGGGGCGGCGGAGCTATTACAGCCTCGCCCCGCGCGGGCTGGAGGAGAGCCTCGCCGCCGCGCCGCGCATCTACGCCGCGGAGCCGCCGGAATGGGACGGGCGGTGGACCGTCGCCTTTTCGGCCGATGGCGAGGCGCCGGCAGGCTTTCGCCGCATCGCGCCCGGCGCCTGGATCGCGCCGGGGGACGCGCCTTGCGAAGCCCCCGGGATCTTCACGATCCGCGGCGGACGGGGCGCGCCGCCGGACTGGGCGCGCGCCGCGCTCTCGCCGCCGCCGCTCGCCGCACGCTACGCCGCCCTCGTTGCCGCCTGGGAGGGCTTCGCGCCGCCCGGGGAGCCGGAGGCGGCGATGGCGGCGCGGACGCTTCTCATACATGACTGGCGGCGGACGCTGCTGCGGGACGCGCCGCTGCCGCGGGCGCTCCGGCCGGCAGGCTGGCCCGGCGCCGCTGCGCGGGCGCTCGTCGCCCGGCTCTATCACGCGCTCCTGCCCGCCTCCGAGGCCTGGCTGGACGGCTGCGAGGCCGCGCCCGGCGAATCGCCGCCGCCGGCCGGCCCGGCCCTCCACGCCCGGTTCGGCGGGCCGTCAGTCCACCCGGATCAAGAGCTTCCCGCGATTCGCCCCTGAATAGAGCATCGCGATGGAGCCGGGCGCCGCAGCCGCGCCTTCGAGGACATGCTCCTCATGGGCGAGCCGCCCCTCCCGCACCCAGCCGGCGAGGGCCGCGAGCGCCTCCGGATAGCGCTCCCGATAGTCGAAGATCACGAAGCCCTGCATCCGCGCCCGCGCGACGAGGAGCTGGCGGTGGATGCGGGGGCCGAAGGGGATCGGGCTCCAGTCCGTCAGCGCCGCCGTGCCGCAGATCGCGATGCGGGCGCCTTTCGCCAGCCGGGTCATCACGAGGTCGCTGATCGGGCCGCAGGTATTGTCGAAATAGCAGTCGACGCCCTCCGGCGTCTCCGCCGCGAAGGCCTCCGCGAAATCCGCGGCGCGGTAGTCGAGC
>JAUHWJ010000126.1 GCA_030424705.1 Alphaproteobacteria bacterium
GCCGCTCCATGACGACACGATGGCGAAGGCGCAGGAGGTGGACGCCGTTCTCCTCGGCGCCGTCGGCGGCCCGAAATACGACGTGCTCGACTTCTCGGTGAAGCCCGAGCGCGGGCTCCTGCGGCTGCGGAAGGAGATGGACCTCTTCGCCAATCTTCGCCCCGCCCAGTGCTTCGACGCGCTGGCAGAGGCTTCAAGCCTCAAACCCGAGGTCGTCTCCGGCCTCGACATCATGATCATCCGGGAGCTGACCTCCGGCGTCTATTTCGGGGAGCCGCGGGGCATCTTCACCGAGGGGAACGAGCGGGTGGGGATCAACACCCAGCGCTACACGACGTCCGAGATCCAGCGCGTCGGCCGCTCCGCCTTCGAGCTGGCGCGGAAGCGCTCCAACAAGGTCTGCTCGATGGAGAAGGCCAACGTGATGGAATCGGGCGTCCTCTGGCGCGAGGAGATGCAGAAGGTGCGGGACGCGGAGTATCCCGATGTCGAGCTCACGCACATGTATGCGGATGCAGGGGCGATGCAGCTCGTCCGCTGGCCCAAGCAGTTCGACGTGATCGTGACGGACAATCTCTTCGGCGACCTGCTCTCAGACCTCGCGGCTATGCTCACGGGCTCGCTCGGCATGCTCCCCTCCGCCTCGCTGGGCCTGCCGATGGCGAACGGGCGGCCGAAGGCGCTCTACGAACCGGTCCACGGCTCGGCGCCGGACATCGCGGGCAAGGGGATCGCCAACCCGATCGCCTGCATCCTCTCCTTCGCCATGGCGCTCCGTTATTCCTTCGACCGCGGGGATCTTGCGGACCTGATCGAAAGCTCGGTGAACGCCGCCCTGGCGGACGGGGTGCGGACGCCGGACCTGATGACGGTCGCGGGGGGAACGAAGGTCGGCACGACGGAGATGACGGACGCGATCCTCGCCAAGATGGCGGCCACCTGACCTTCCGGGTCGAAGAAGGGTTGCCGGAGCCGCTGCGGCCCGCGGCGGCCCGGCTCTATCTCGAAGCCTTCGGGGCGAAGCTCGGCCCCATCCTCGGGCGGGGCGTGCGGGCGGAGCGCTTTCTCGAAGGCGTGCTACGCCCGGGAAACGCCCTTGTCGCCCTTTCGGCGGAGGAGGCGCTCCTCGGCCTCGCCGGGTTCCATGACGAGGGCGGCGGCTTCGTCGGCGGCGGCATGGCCGAGCTTCGCGCAGCCTATGGCGGCTTCGGCGCGCTCTGGCGCGGCGCGGCGCTCGCGCTCTTCGAGCGGGGGCCGGGCGAGGGAGAGTTGCTGATGGACGGGATCGTGGTGGCGCCAGAGGCGCGGGGCGGCGGGGTCGGCGGCGCGCTGATCGAGGCGATGGCGGCGCGGGCGGCGCGGCGCGGCCTTTCAGCGGTGCGGCTCGACGTGGTGGATTCGAACCCCCGCGCCCGCGCGCTCTATGCGCGGCGGGGCTTCGAGCCGGGGGAGGAGACAGGCTCGCCCCTCCTCCGCCCGTTCTTCGGCTTCAGCCGTTCGCTGACGATGCGGCGGCCAGTCTCGCCTCCGCCGTCAGATCAGGCGTGATCCAGCCAGGGCCAGCGCGCCGGCGGGCTCCTTGGGGTCGAGAGAGCCAATCATGGTCGGAAAGACCCGTGCGAACAGCCGCTCGAAGGAGCCGACGAACGCCGCCCCCCCCCCTGAAACGGCTGGATTGTCTTCGCCCACTGACGTGTATCACAAGGCCTTGATATCGCTCAGTTCATTTTGCGGTAGACGATCGAGGAAACAGGGTTCCCTTCGACAACGTGCTTGACAGCCCTCGCTCGCTAAGATTGACACGAACATCAGGGGAGAGGGCTGGCGCGCTGCGAGCCGTTTGAGGAATGTCAGGCTAATCTAGCAAAACCTGAATTCCTTGGGAGTTGAAGCGTAATCCACACCACAAGGCGCAAATGACATTCGAAGAAGCCTGCACCATCATTGAGTCCGCCGTAGTCGAGAGCAAGAGCCGAAAGGAACTGCTTCTCAATCTGTTCAAAGATCTTGGTGTCAAACGCATGGCCGAGATCGGGGTTTGGGAAGGCGATCTGTCTGAAACGATCCTCCAAAATGTCGACCAGATTGAACGCTATGTCTTGGTCGACCCTTGGCGCAACCTTCCTGACTGGAACAAGCCGCTAAACAAGTCGAATGTCGAATTCGAAAGTGTGCGAAACACAGCTTTGACCAGAGTTGCGCCTTTCAAGGAAAAAGTTGTTGAAATCCGCGCCACGACAAAAGAAGCGAATTCAAAAATTGACGATGCGTCACTTGATCTGATTTATGTCGATGGCGATCATACATTACGCGGCATCACGATCGATCTGATCCTACTTTTACCAAAAATACGCCGTGGCGGATTTATCTGTGGCGATGACTTCAGCAAGACGATCTGGCAACATACCACCAAATATGCCCCGACGGAAGTTTTCCCATTCGCCCTGTATTTCGCGGAAGCGCACGATCTTCCGATTTTTACTTTGCCGTATAATCAGTTCATTATCTTCAACGAACCGCGCGGGTTCGAGGTGATAGATCATGGCGGCTACGGCAGGCTCACTCCTGAAGATATCTATGCGCCACCACGGGGGCGGTTGGCGGAATTGCTCGTTCGAAAGACGCCGGGGAGCGTAAAGCGCTTCATCAAGCAATTCATGAGCCGCTAGACGGTCCACCCGACCTTCTTTCCGTGCTTTGTTGAGAACGGATGTTGAGGAGGCTCGTCAGCCGTTCGCTGACGATGTGGCGGCCAGTCTCGCCGCCGCCGCCAGATCGGGCGTGATCCCGTCCAGCGCCAGCGCGCCGGCGCCGCGGGCCCAGAGCGTGTCTCCCCAGCGATGCGCCTCCACCTCGGGCGGCGGCCGGTCGAGCGCGAGGATGTTCGCGGCCAGCGCCTCCCGGATCGCCTCGCGGAAGAGCGGCTCGTGCTTCATCCGCTCGCCGGAGAGGATGACGAGCGGCGGGTCGAAGAGGTTGACGAGATTGGCGAGGCCGAGCCCGAGCATCCGCCCGGCGCGGCGGAAGACGGAGCGCGCGGCCGGCTCCCCCGCCTCGGCCCGCGCCGCGAGCCGGTCCAAGGTCGGGGGCGAACCGTCATCGGGGCCGAGCGCCGCCGCCGCCTCGCGCGCCAGCGCATAGTCGGCGACGTAGGCCTCGAGGCAGCCGCGCTGCCCGCAGCGGCAGAGCGCGCCGTCCGTCTGCACCTTCACATGACCGAATTCCGCGCCGACGCCGCGCGCGCCGCGGAAGAGCTTGCCGTCCAGCACCGCGCCCATGCCGAGCCCGTGCTCGATGGTGACGACGAGGAAATCCCGCCGTCCGCGCCCGAGCCCGAACCAGAGCTCCGCCAGCGTGGCGAGGTTGGCGTCGTTGTCCACGAAGACGGGGCAGGAGAAGCGGGCGCGGAGCGGGGCGAAGAGGTCGATGGGAGCCGGGTCGGAAAGCACCGGGCTCCATAGGCAGCGCCCCGTCTCTCCCTCCACGAAGCCCGGCACGCCGAGGCCGAGCGCGGCGATCTCGCCTTCCCGCAGCCCCGCGGCGGCGAGCGCGGCGGCGAAGGCGGCGTCGAGGCTTCGCAGCATCGAAGCCATCGAGGGCCGCCGCGCGGCGAGGGGCGCCTCCCCCTCCCCGGTGATCCGCCCCTCGAAATCAAGGATGGCGACGGTGACCCGGCTGTCGGAGAGTTTCGCGCCCGCCACATGGAGCGCGTCGGGGCGTAGCCGCAGCATCACGCGCGGCCGGCCGCGGGCGCCGGCCGGGCCGCCCGCGCTCTCCTCGATCAGCCCGGCGGCGATGAGGTCCGCCGTCAGCGCCGTGACGGTGGCGGGGGAGAGGCCCGTCTCCGCCGCCACATCCACCCGCGCCGCCGCGCCCTGGCGGCGGATCTCCGCAAGGACGCGGCGGAGCGAGGCGGCGCTGTCGGGCGCGCTCACGGGTCAGATCGTCCCGCCGTCCACGATGTAGTCCTGCGCGGTGCAGCCCGCGGCGGCGTCCGAAGCGAGGAAGAGCGCCATCGCGGCGACATGGCCGCCGTTCAGTTCGACGGGGAGGCATTGCTGCGCCACCACGGCGTCGATGGACGCCTGGTCCGGATACCAGAGCGCGCGCTGCTTCGGCGTGAGGATCGCGCCGGGGAGGATCGAGTTGACGCGGATGCCGTGCCTGCCGAGATCGCGCGCGAAGCTCTTGGTCAGGCCGCGCACACCGGCCTTGCACATGTTGTAGACGGAGAGCGATTCGACCGTCACCTCCGGCGCAATGGAGCCGAAATTGACGATAACGCCCCTGCCCCGCGGCGCCATCAGCCGCGCCGCCTCGCGCGAGGCGACGTACATGTGGCGAAGGTTGACGTCGACCAACCGTCGCCAAGTCTCCGCATCCATGTCGGAGATCGGGCCCCGCCGGTCATTCGCCGCGTTGTTCACGAGGATGTCGAGCCCGCCCAGCGCCTCGGCCCGCCCGATGGCGGCGACGAGCGCAAAATCGTCCGTCACGTCCGCCTCGACGAACGTCGCCCGCGCCCCGAGCGAGGCGGCGAGCGCGGCGCCCGCGGCGGCGTCGATGTCGCAGAAGACGACATTGCAGCCCTGCCCGTGGAAGGCGGAGACGAGATCGGCGCCGATCCCGGTCGCGCCGCCGGAGATGAAGACGGTCCTGCCGTCGAGATCGTCATATCTGGCCGCCATGCGCCCCCCTTGTCTCGCCATATAATTCGGAACGCGATGAAATGTCACCGCCCGATCCGGGACGCCCCGGCGCAGGTTTGCTGCATTGCAGCATTTCTGTGCAGATGAGCCTAGCGAAACCAAAGGCGCAGGTCAAAATAAATTTGACATCCGAATTAATTTAGGCGAGAAGCGGGGCGTCGAGGGGCGAATCCGCCCGCGGTCAAGATCAACAGCGATCCAGGGAGGATCACATGAAAGCCCGTTCCCTTCTCCTCGCCGCCGGCTTCGCCGCGCTTTCCGTAGCGGGAGCCTCCGCGCAGGTCGTCGGCGTCAGCTGGTCCAACTTCCAGGAGGAGCGCTGGAAGACGGACGAGGCCGCGATCAAGGCCGCGCTGGAGGCGGCGGGCGCGACCTATATCTCGGCGGACGCGCAATCCTCCTCCGCCAAGCAGCTTTCCGACATCGAGAGCCTGATCGCCCAGGGGGCGGAGGCGCTCATCATCCTCGCGCAGGACGCGCAGGCCATCGGCCCCGCGGTCGAGGCGGCGGCGGACGAGGGGATTCCGGTGGTCGGCTATGACCGGCTGATCGAGGATGCGCGCGCCTTCTACCTGACCTTCGACAACATGGAGGTCGGCCGCATGCAGGCCCGCGCCGTCTTCGCCGCAGCGCCGAAGGGCAATTACGTCATGATCAAGGGCTCGCCGACCGACCCGAACGCGGATTTCCTGCGCGCCGGGCAGCAGGAGATCATCGACGCGGCCGTGAAGGCCGGGGACATCACCATCGTCGGCGAGGCCTATACGGACGGCTGGCTCCCCGCCAACGCGCAGCGGAACATGGAGCAGATCCTCACCGCGAACGACAACAAGGTGGACGCCGTCGTCGCCTCGAATGACGGCACGGCGGGCGGCGTCGTCGCCGCGCTGCAGGCTCAGGGCATGGCGGGCATTCCCGTCTCCGGGCAGGACGGCGACCACGCAGCGCTGAACCGGGTGGCCCTCGGCACGCAGACCGTCTCCGTCTGGAAGGATGCGCGGGAACTCGGCAAGGCCGCGGCTGAGATCGCCGTCGCTATGGCCAAGGGCGCCGCGATGGCGGACGTGCCGGGCGCCGGCGCGTGGACCTCCCCCGCCGGCACGGAGCTGACGGCGATCTTCCTCGCGCCGAACCCGATCACGAGGGACAACCTGTCCGTCGTGGTCGATGCGGGCTGGATAACGAAGGACGCGCTCTGCCAGGGCGTCACGAACGGCCCGGCGCCCTGTAACTGACCTGAGCTCGGCCCCGGCATCCGCCGGGGCCGCCGCCACGGCAAGGGGAGCAAGACGCCATGGCCGACGCGACCGCCGACGCGCCGAAGCGGCGCAGCCTGACCGAGACGCTGGAGCTCGACACCCGCCTTCTCGGCATGGTCGGCGCCTTCCTCGTCCTCTGCCTCGCCTTCGACATCGTGACGGAGGGGCGCTTCCTCACCCCCCGGAACATCTTCAACCTGACGATCCAGACGGTTTCGGTGGCGATCATGGCGACCGGCATGGTCTTCATCATCGTCTGCCGGCATATCGACCTCTCGGTCGGCTCCATCCTCGCCGT
>JAUHWJ010000127.1 GCA_030424705.1 Alphaproteobacteria bacterium
AACGTGACCCGCTTCTTCCAGGATTGCGGCTTCGAGGTCGTCCGCTTCCGCGGGCTGAAATGCGCGAGCCCGGTCGCCATCGCGCAGGTCCAGCCCGAAGACCTCCGCGCCCATGTGGCGGAGATGGACGGGGACGATGTGGACGCCTTCGTGCAGGTCGGCACGAACCTCTCCATGGTCTCGCTCTGCCTCGACCTCGAGCGCGAATACGGGAAACCCTTCGTCGCGATCAATTCCGCCACCTACTGGCACGCGCTCCGCGCGATGGGGATCGAGGACAGGTTCGGCGGCTGGGGGCCGCTGTTCGAGAAACACTGACGACAAGAAAACAGGGAGACTGACATGCTCAGGACATTCGCCGCCGCCGCAGCCTTCGGGCTCATGGCCTCCGCCGCCGCCGCGCAGGTCGTCGGCCTCGGCTCCACCGCGACGGGGGGGACGAGCCAGGTCGGGCGCGCCCTCGCCGCGGCGATCTCGGAGGCCGGGCCGATCCAGATGCGCCCGCAGGAGCTGGCCAACACCTCGGACTACATGCCGCTGGTGAACGCGGGGGAGATCGAGTTCGGCATCTCCAACATCGTGCAGCTGCACTACGCCGTGACGGGAACCGGCATGTCCGAGGGGCGCGGCACGCCGAACCTGATGATGGCCGCGACGCTGATGCCCTTCCGCAACGCCTATATCGTGCGGAAGGACAGCGACATTCAGAGCGTTGCCGATCTTGTCGGCAAGCGCGTGCCCGTCTTCGCAGACCGCGAGCTGGGGGATTATGTCACCCGCGGCTATTTCGCCAATGCCGGGCTCGACCTCTCCGGCGTCTCGGAAGTGCCCGTGCCGAACTTCCCGCGCATGTGGTCGAGCTTCGCGGAGGGGACGGCCGATGTCGCCATCGTCGTCGTCGGGGCCGGCAACAGCCGGGAATTCGACGCGAGCTTCGGCATCCGCTACCTCTCCTTCGACGACAGCCCGGAGGCCATCGAGCGGATGCGCGAGTTCCTGCCGCAGACCTATCTCCAGAAGCTCGACGCGGAAAGCAACATTCCCGGCATCGCGGGGCCGACCAATGTGAACGTCTTCGACTACACGCTCTTCGCCGGCAAGGACGTCTCGGAAGACATCGTCTACGCCGCGGTGAAGGCGCTCTGGGAGCAGGAGGCCGCCGTGCTGGCGCAGGGGCCGGTCTGGGCCGGCTTCACCAAGGAGGGCATGGCGAAGAATGTGAACGTCGCCTACCACCCCGGCGCCGTGAAGTTCTACAAGGAAATGGGCGTCTGGAAGGAATAGGCCCTCGGGCGGAGGCCGGGCGATGAGCGAAGGGCGGGTCGTCGCCGGGCTTTCCGCGCTCGTCGCGCTCGTCTCCGTCTTCTGGGCTTCGGGCGCGCCGCTCTTCCTCGGCTGGCGCGTCTACCCGGAACAGGTGCTGATCGCGGCGCTGGCGCTGGCGCTGGCGCTCGCCTTCCTGACGCGGCCGGGCGGCGCGCCCGGTCTTTCCCGCCTCCTCGCCCTCGCTTCGCTCGGCTTCGGGCTCTGGCTCGCGATCCGGTTCCAGGAACTGGCGCAGAACGTCTTCTATCATCCGGAGGAGGCGCTGGCCGTCTCCGTCCTCGGCCTCGTGCTGATCCTGGAGGCGGTGAGGCGGACGATGGGATGGGCGCTGATCGCCATCCTCGGCATCGTCTGCCTCTACGCCCTTGTGGCGGACCAGATGGCCGGGCCGCTCCAGAGCAAGGCGATCCGGTGGGACCGGCTCCTGACCTTCCTTGTGCTCGACAGCGCCTCGCTCGCCGGGGCGGCGCTCTCCATCGCCGTCGCCGTCGTCGTGCCGTTCCTGATCCTCTCGCAACTCCTGCTCGCCACCGGTGGCGCGGGGTTCTTCTCCGACCTCTCGATGGCGCTCGCCGGTCGGCGGCGCGGCGGGGCGGGGAAGATCGCCATCCTCGGCTCGGCCTTCTTCGGGTCGGTCTCCGGCAGCGCGGTCGCGAACGTCGCCTCCACCGGCGCGGTCACGATCCCGATGATGAAGTCCGGCGGCTACAGCCCGAAGACCGCCGCGGCGATCGAGGCCTCCGCCTCCACCGGCGGGCAGCTCATGCCGCCGATCATGGGCGCCGCCGCCTTCCTCCTCGCGGAGGCGCTGCAGGCCTCCTATGTCGAGGTCATGCTGGCGGCGCTCGTCCCCAGCCTCCTCTACTATTTCAGCCTTTTCGTCTTCGCCGATTCCGAGGCGGGGCGGCTCGGCGTGGAGCGGGTGGAGGAATCGCGCATCCCCCCGCTAACGCGGGTTTTGGGGCGCGGCTGGTTCGTCTTCCTGCCGTTCGCGGTGCTCGTCGTCGGGCTATTTGCCTTCGACCTCAGGCCGGAAAGCGCCGCCCTCCTCGCGGTGCTGGCGCTCTTTCTGCTCTCGCTGCGGTTCAGCTATGACGGTCGCCGCGCGACGCTCCCGACGATCGGGGAGACGCTGGTGGGCGCCGGCAAGGCGGCGGTCGAGATCATCCTGATCTGCGCCGTGGCGGGGATGATCATCGGGCTCGTCGCCCGGTCCGGCCTCTCCTTCGGGCTAGGGTTCTTCCTCGTGCAGCTCGGCAAGTCGAGCCTGCTTATGCTCCTCCTCGTCACCGCAGCGGTATGCATCGTTATGGGGATGGGGCTGCCGACTGTCGGCGTCTATCTCCTGCTCGCCTCGCTGGCCGCGCCGCCGCTGGTGCAGCTGGGGCTGGAGCCGATGTCCGCGCATCTCTTCGTCCTCTATTTCGGGATGCTCTCGATGCTCACCCCGCCCGTCGCCATCGCCGCCTTCGTCGCGGCGAACATGGCGAAGGCGCCGCCGATGGCGACGGGGTGGGAAGCGGTGCGGATAGCCTGGCCGGCCTATCTCATCCCCTTCCTCTTCGCCGCCTCGCCGGAGCTGATCCTGATCGGCGAGCCGCTCGACGTGGCGGTGACGGTCGCGACCGCGCTCCTCGGCGTATGGCTCGTCACCGGCGCGGTCGCGGGGTTCCTCGTTCGCCGGATCGACGGGGCGGAACGATGGCTCCTCGCCGCCTGCGGCGTCGCGATCCTCCTGCCGCATGGGGCGATGGAAGGGGCGATCTGGGTCAACCTCGCGGGCGGTGCGCTGGCGCTCGGGTTCTGGGCGACGCGCCTGCGCCGCCGGGCGGCCTAGAACCGGATGGGCGGAAGGCTGCGCCGCTCCCGGAACACGAATTCATCGAGCCGGGAGAGGTCCCGCCACGGGCTCTCGAACCGGTCCCGCCGCCAGAGCGTTCCGTGACGGAGCCGCAGCATCGCGCGCTCCCGCTGGCGGGCGAGAAAATACGCAAGCGAAAAGGCCCGCCGCCGCGAGGCGCCCTCGTGATGGATCAGCGCCGCCCGCGGGTCGAGCGCCGTCCCCCAGCCCGCCGCGCCGGCGCGGAGGCAGAAATCGACGTCATTGAAGGCGACGGGGAAGGCCCGCGCGTCGAACCCGCCCACCGCCTCCCAGGACTCCCGCCGCACCAGCATCGCCGCCGCCGTCACCGCCTCGCGAAGATGCGGCGCCGCCATCCGTCCGCAGAGGCCGGGCGCATCCTCCGAGGCGCCCTTCAGCTCGTGCCCCGCGACGCCGCCATGGCCGATGATCACCCCCGCATGCTGGATCGTCCGGTCGGGGAACAGCAGCTTCGCGCCGACGATCCCGATTCCGGGCGCCGCCAGCGTCTCCTCCAACGGACGGAGCCAGCCGGGCGAGGGGGCGGAAATGTCATTGTTGAGGAGGAGGAGCGCCGCGATCTCCGGCCAGGCGGCGAGGGCGAGAGTCGCGCCGCGGTTGACCATCGCCGCGAAGTTGAAGGGCGCGGGGCGCCGCTCCACGATCGTCCGCCGCCTGCCGGAGAGCGCGGCGTAGAGCGCCAGCGTCTCCGCATCGTCGCTCCCGTTGTCGACGATGACGAGCGCGGGCGGCTCGGGCTCCCCGTCCAGCGCGGCGAGGGCGGCGCGGAGGAGGGCGGGGCTGTTCCGGTTCGGGATGATCGCCGCCACTGGGCCGACCGGCGCGCGCATTGGCGGCTCGGAGAGCGGCTTCTCCTGCCCCGGCCCGAAGATCACGGCCGGATAGGGCAGATGGGCGACGCGCATGCCCCGCTGGAGCAGCGAAGCCGGGCGCGCGCCGGCGGCGAGCGCGGCGGCTCCCTCCGGGCCGAGCGCGCGCTCACGGAAGAAGACGGCCCTGCCCACATATTCGATCCGCTCCAGCAGCAGCGGGTCGAAACAGGGCCTGAACCGCGGCGCCCCGTCCTCCCCGCCCGCATCGTCCACGATCATCGCCTCGGCCTCGGGCGGCGCCGAGGCCAGAAGCCGCGCCGCGCCGGGCGCGAGCCTGTCGCCCGGAAGCAGGCCATGCGCCCATCCGGGCGGCGCGGGCCCGTCCCCGCCTGGCCCGGCGCGCCAGATCGCCGCGGCGCGGCCCTCGTTCACGCTTGCCTCGCGCAACCGACGGGATATCCATGGGTCCCATGACGTTTCGTTTCAGGATGCAGCAGTTGTTGATTGGCCAAGGCCGCCAGAGCCCTGTTGTTACTTGCTGTCCGAGGGGTTAGGACGAAACCATGAGCGCTCAGACCAGCAAGCCGGCGTTTGACGTCGCGATCTCGGGCTATTCCTGCCGGCTGCCTCAGGCCTCGGACCCTGAAGCGTTCTGGCGCGTGCTCGAAGAGCGGCGCTGCGTCATCGGCGAGGTGATGGCGGACCGCTGGGCGAAGGCGCTCTTCCAGCATCCCGACAAGGCGGCGCTCGGCCGCTCCTACACCTTCGCCGCCGGGCAGGTGGAGGACATCTGGCGCTTCGACCCCGGCTTCTTCGGCGTCTCCCCGCGCGAGGCGGTGCAGATGGACCCGCAGCAGCGCCTCCTTCTCATGGCCGTCTGGGAGGCGGTGGAGCATGCCGGGCTGACGCCGGAGACACTCTCGCGCGGGCGCACCGGCGTCTATGTCGGGGCCTCGGCCTCGGATCATTCCTTCACCTTCCTCGGCGACCCATCGTCGGTGGACGCGCAGTTCATGACGGGGAACACGCTTTCCATCGTCTCGAACCGCATCTCCTATCTCCTTGATCTCAAGGGGCCAAGCTACACGGTCGACACCGCCTGCTCCTCCTCCTTCTACGCGATGCACCAGGCGGTCCAGGCGCTGAAGACGGGGGAGATCGACACGGCCATCGTCGGCGGCGTCAACGCGCTCCTCTCGCCCTTCTCCTTCATCGGCTTCAGCCGGGCGACGATGCTGTCGCCCGTCGGCCTCTGCAAGGCGTTCGACGCCTCGGCGGACGGTTATGTCCGCTCCGAGGGCGCGGTCGTCTTCGTTCTTCGGCGGATGGACCTCGCCCATGCGGCGGGCGACCCGGTGCGCGGCGTGATCGTCGGCTCGGGCGTCAACTCCGACGGCCGGACCGTTGGCATGGCGATGCCCTCGGCGGAGCGGCAGGCCGCGCTCCTGATGCAGATCCGCCGGGAGGCGCAGTTCGACCCGGACGATCTCGCCTTCCTCGAATGCCACGGCACGGGCACGCCGGTGGGCGACCCGATGGAGGCGCACGCCATCGGGGAAGTGTTCGGCCGCGCGCGGGCGAAGCCGCTGCCGATCGGCTCGGCCAAGACGAATTTCGGGCATCTCGAGCCCGCATCGGGGCTCGTCGGCCTCCTCAAGGCGCAGATGGCGCTGGAGCGCGGCGTCTACCCCGCCTCGCTCCACCTCAGGGAACCGAACCCGAACATCGCCTTCGACGATCTCAACCTCGAAGTCGCGGCGGAGCCGCTGGAGATCGAGGCGCGGGAGCGGCCCTGGCTCGCTGGCGTCAATTCCTTCGGCTTCGGCGGCGCGAACGCCCATGTCCTGATCCGTCAGCCGGAAGCCGGCGAGGCGCATCCGCCCGCCCCCGCGCCCCGCGCCCGCGCGCTCATTCTCTCGGCGGCGAGCCGGGAGAGTCTGGCGGAAATGGTCACGCGCTGGCGGGAGAGGCTGGGAACGGCGGAGGAGGCCGAGGCCGACCTCCTCGTCAACGCCGCCGCCCATCGCCGCAGCCGCGCGGCGCATCGCCTCGTAGCCCTTGGCGACGGCGCAGCGGAGATCGCCGCCAGCCTCGCCGCACATGAGAGCGGCGCACAGCCTGCCATCACCGGGCAGCGCGTCGGCCGCGGCGAGAAGACGGCCTTCGTCTTCGGCGGCAACGGCTCGCAATGGGCCGGGATGGGCCTCGACCTCTATGAGGAGAACC
>JAUHWJ010000128.1 GCA_030424705.1 Alphaproteobacteria bacterium
CGCCTCGAACGCCGCGGCGTCCTCCGGGCGCGTCTCGATCTCCATCTCGATGACGAGGAACTTCGCCCGGGCGTTCGGCCCGAGCGGAATCACCATCTCCCCCACCGGGACGAAGGCGGGCAGCGAATCGGGCGATACAGGCGGGGCCTTGGCGGCGGTCTTCGCATCCGCCTCGTGGTCCCCGCCGCCGCCGAAAGGCAGCGCAATCATGCCGGAAAACGTCGCGAAGAAGCCGCCGCCTCCAAGCAGCAGCGCCAGCGCGACGCCAATGAGAAGAGGCTTGCGCGACCGCTTCGGCGGCGCGCCCTCTTCCGTCGTCTCGATGTTCTCGCTTTCGGCCATCGGCTCCAACCGCAGGTTCTCCCGGTTCGCACCCTGCCTAACCGGAACCGACTAACCGAAACTTACCCGCAGCACGGAATCGACCCGCAGGGTTGCCGGAGAGCTTCGGATAGCCCACGGATTTTCCTTAAATTTTTCTCGATTTTCCCGGCGAAGGGCCCGCCGCCTCGCGCGCGTGCGGATTCCCGAGGTCCTTCGCGCCCCCGCGGGGAGACGCGGCGCGGTCGCGGCGCGGCGTTGGCAGGGAAAAGGCCGCTTCGATAACCCAAAATTAAACGCGCCCCGCCCATCTTCCGCCACGTCCCCAGAATGGCGGGCGATAAGGACGGCGGCGACGTGAACACGATTCTGACCCGACTAGGAGAAACCTGGGGCGCGATGGAGCCGCGGCGGAAGGCCGTCTTGGCCGTCAGCGCGGTGGCGCTTGTCGTCGCGCTCACCCTGTTTCTGCGAATCGTGACGGCGCCGACGATGGCGCTCCTTTATTCCGGGCTGGACGGCTCCGCGGCGAGCGGCGTGATCGAGGGGCTGGAGCGCCAGGGCGTGCCCTACGAGGTGCGCGGCGACGCGATCTACGTTCCCTCCGACGCGCGCGACAAGGCGCGCATCACCCTCGCCGGCCAGGGCCTGCCGGCCGCCGGCGCCGCCGGCTACGAGCTTCTGGATGGGCTTTCCGGCTTCGGCACGACGGCGGAGATGTTCGACGCGGCCTATTGGCGCGCGAAGGAAGGCGAGCTCGCCCGCACGATTCTCGCCTCGCATCGCGTGATCCGCGCGCGCGTCCACATCGCCGAGTCGCAGCGCCGCCCCTTCGAAGAGGAAAAACCGGTGACGGCTTCCGTCACCGTCTCGACCTCCTCCGGCGCGCTGACGCGGAGCCAGGCGGAGGCGATTCGTTATCTTGTCGCCTCGGCCGTCGCCGGGCTTTCCCTCCAGAACGTCGCCGTGATCGACCAGGAATACGGGGTCATCCTCCGCTCCGGCGAGAGCGAGACCGAGGCCGGCTCGGGCGCGGACGACATCTCCCGCGCCAAGGCGATGGAGGAGAGCGTCTCCCGCCTGCTCGAGGCCCGCGTCGGCGCGGGGGCGGCGATCGTAGAGGTCTCCGTCGCCACGGTGCGCGAGAGCGAGACGCTGCGCGAGCGCCGGCTCGACCCGCAGAGCCGCGTCGCGATCCATACCGACACCGAGGAAAGCACCGAGGCCGCCAACGGCGAGGCTGGCGCCGTCACCGTCGCAGGCAATCTCGCCGATGGTGACGTCGAGGGCGGCGCCGGGGGGCAGCGGGACGCGGCGCGGACCCGTCAGCGGACGAATTTCGAGGTCTCCGAGACGGTGCGCGAGACGGTTCGCCCGGCCGGCGACGTGAAGCGCATCACCGTCGCCGTGATGGTGGACGGCGTGAAGGGCGAGGACGGCGTATGGGCCCCGCGGCCCGAAGCCGAGATGGCGCAGCTGCGCGAGCTGATCGAGACGGCGGTGGGCTATGACGAGGCGCGCGGGGACCGCGTGACGCTCCAGAGCCTCGAATTCTCGGAGCGGCCCGAGCTTGGCACCGTCGCCGAATCGGGCTTCGGCGACCTCCTCGCCGCGAACGCCATGGCGCTGATCCAGATCGCCACGCTCGGGCTCGTGGCGCTGATGCTCGGGCTCTTCGTCGTGCGGCCGATTCTCTCGGTCGCCGGCCCGGCCGGCGGGCCCCAGTACGACGATGCGGGGGACATGGACTTCCCGTCCTTCGGCGGCGCCGGCGGCATGGGCGAGGCTCTCGCGATCCCCTCGGGCGAGATGATCGATTCGGAGGCGCTGGGCGTGGACCGCCGCGCCCTCCTCGAGAATGCGGTGTCGGAGAAGCCGGACGAGGCGATCAAGCTTCTCGGCTCCTGGCTCGATGACGGGGCGGAGGCCGAACGGGCATGATCGCGCGCGCGCCGGTTCTCGAGAATTTCGGAAGACCCCGCCCGTTCGAGCGGCGCGGCCCCGACCGCCCGCAGGACGAGGCGCTCGACCTTCTGCTCGCCCGCGCGCGCGGGCAGGCGCGGGCCGACGGCTTCGCCGACGGGGTGGCCCAGACCGAGGCGCGGATCGAGCGGGAGCTTGAGGCGCTGCTGGACGGCGTCGCCGCCGCGATCGAGCTTGCGCGGGCGGACCGGGCGGCGGCCGAGCGCGCCGCTGAGGCCAAGGCCTGCGCCGTGGCCCGCGCCGTCCTCTGCGCCCTCGCCCCGCGGCTCGCGGCGCTCTCGCTCCAGGACGACATTCTCGCCGCGCTGGCGGACGCGTTCCGCGCCGCGCCCGGCGCGCGCCCGGTGATCGAGGTCGCCGCGCATCGCAGGGACGAACTGGAGGCCACGTTCGCCGCCCGCGCCGCAGGGGCCCAAATCGTCGGCGCGGCCGATCTTGGGGAGACCGAGGCGCGGCTCCGCTGGGCCGGCGGGTTCGACCTCATCGACGCCGGCGCCGCCGCGGCGCGAACACTCGCGATTCTCGACGCTCATCTCGCCGCCGAAGAGCAGGCGGCGCCCGACAACAGCCCCGAAGACGACATGGAGACCGGATCATGATGGAAGACAGCAGCCTTGCGGACGGGTTCGGCGGCGGCGGCGACGACACCGCTGCGCCGGGGGAGCGGCGGCGCTCCGCCGTGCTGACCGTGCCGATCGAGGTGGTCGTGTCGGTCGGCAAGGCCCGGCCCGTCCTCTCCGAGCTTGTGGCGCTCCGGCGCGACAGCGTGCTGCCGCTCGACAGCAAGATCGAGGATCCGGTGGAGATCATGATCGGGGACCGGGTGATCGCCCGCGGCGAGTTGCAGGAGATCGACGGCGAGACGGGCCGCCTCGGCGTGCGCCTGACCGAAGTCGCCGACCTTTCGAACACGCTCTGACGCGATGCGCGCCGCCGCCGCCGCAATCGGCCTCGCCGCCGCCTTCGCGCTCGCCCTGCCGGGCATGGCGGCGGCGCAGGCCGTGAGCATCGATCTCGGCGGCGAGGGGGCGCTCACGCTCCAGGTCGTGCAACTCTTCCTCCTGCTGACGGTGCTGAGCCTCGCGCCCGGCATCGCGGTGATGGTGACGTGCTTTCCCTTCATGGTCACCGTGCTCTCGATCCTGCGGCAGGCCGTGGGCGTGCAGGCGGCGCCGCCGAACATGATGATCGTGAGCCTCGCGCTCTTTCTCACCTATTTCGTCATGGCGCCGACCTTCGAGGCGGCCTGGGATGCGGGCGTCGCCCCGCTCCTCGACGGGACGCTGACGGCGGAGGTCGCCTTCGCGGAGACGATGGGGCCGTTCCGCAACTTCATGGAGGCGCGGGTCGACCCCGCGACGGTGGAGGCGCTCCGCGTCGCCGCGCCCGGCGCCGCGCCCGAGGCGCTTCCCGGCGAGCCCGCCCCGCTCTCCCTCCTCGTGCCTTCTTTCATGCTGAGCGAGATCAAGCGCGCCTTCGAGATCGGCTTCCTGATCTTCATACCCTTTCTCATCATCGACCTCGTTGTCGCCTCCATCCTCATGGCCATGGGCATGATGATGGTGCCGCCGGCCGTGGTCGCCCTGCCCTTCAAGCTCGCCTTCTTCGTGCTCGCCGACGGCTGGACGCTGCTCGCGGGCGCGCTCGTCAGAGGATACGGATCATGATGGAAGCTTCGTTCGCGCCCTTCGAGGAGGTCGCCAACCTGCCCGCCATCGCGCCGCAACAGGGCGGCGCGCTCGCGCTCGCGCCCGAGGCGGCCGCGCGCTACGAGGGGCTCGGCGCGCCGGAAAAAGCGGCGATCGTGCTCGTCGCGCTCGGGCCGGAGACGGCGGCGAAGCTGCTCACCGGCTTCAACGAGACCCGCATCCGCCGCTTCGCCCGCGCCGTGAGCGGGCTGAGGGAGACGCCGCCCGAGATCGTCGAGCGGGTCATCGCGGAGTTCCTCCAGAAGATGGAGGACACGCTCAGCATCGGCGGCGGCGCCGCGGAGGCGCGGCGCTTCCTCTCGGAGGTGCTGGAGCGCGACCAGGTGAACCAGATCATGGCCGATCTCGACACGACGGGACGGACTGTCTGGAGCCTTCTCGGCGATGTCGAGGATGTGCGGCTCGCCGCCTGGCTCCGCTCCGAGCATCCGCAGGTCGCCGCGATCGCGCTCTCCCGCCTCACGGCGATGAAGGCCGCGCAGGTGCTGGAGAAATTCGAGCCCGAATTCGCGGAGGACATCGTCATCCGCATGGGCCCTGCCGCCGGCGTCGAGCCGGCGATGGCGGAACGGATCGGCGAGGTGATCGCGCGGGACTTCCTGCCTTCGGTGATGACCCGCAGCCGCGGCAAGGACCCGGCGGATCTGATCGCCGGCGTGATGAACCACGTCTCCGTCCGCACCCGCGACCGCATCATCGAGGCGATGGACGGGGCGGCGCCGAAGCTGGCCGAGTCGGTCCGCAAGATCATGTTCACGTTCGAGCACATCCCGGAGCGGATCGCTCCGCGCGACATCGGCCTCGTCGTCAAGTCTGTGGACGAGGCGACCCTGATGAAGGCGATGAAGTCAGCCGGGGAGCGGGGCGCGAAGGTCGTCGACTACATCATGGAGAACATCTCCAAGCGCCTTGCGGAGCGGATGCGGGAGGATCTCGCGGCGCTCGAGGCCCCGAGCCGGAAGGATGGCGAAGCCGCGCAGGCGGCGCTTGTCGCGGCGATCGTGGACCTCCGCGACAACGGCCAGATCAAGATGATGGTCAAGGAAGTCGCGGAGGACTGACGCCCGGCTTCGGGAACGGAAAGAGGGCCGCGCGGCGCGTGGCCCTTTTCTAGATTCCGGCGTCGAAGGCGACGGCTATTGCAGCACGAACTCCGCATGGAGCGCGCCCGCGGCCTTCACCGCGGCCAGGATGTCGATCATCTGCCGCGTCGAGACGCCAAGCGCGTTGAGCCCCTCGACGAGATTGGCGAGCGAGACGCTCTCCGGCAGGATCGCGAAACCCTCGCCGGGCTGTTCGTCTATCGCCACGTCCGTGCGGGGAACGACGACCGTCTCGCCCTCCCCGAACGGGCTCGGCTGCGAGACGACGGGCGCCTCGCGGACCCGGAGCGTGAGATCGCCCTGCGCGACGGCGACGCGGCTGATGCGCACCTCGTCCCCGAGGACGATCGTGCCGGAGCGCTGGTCGATCACCACGCGGGCCTTCTGCGCGCTGTCGACCAGCAGGTTCTCGATGCGGGCGATGGTTTCGGCGGCGCCTGCAACCTGGATCTGCGCCGATTCGATCACCACGGTTCCGCTGTCCTGCATCCGCGCGACGCGCCCGCCAAGGCTGCGGTTGATCGCCGCCGCGATGCGGGAGGCGGTCGTGAAATCCGGGTCGCGGAGGGCGAGGCGGAGATCCTCGATCTGGGCAAGGTCGAAGTCGATCTCGCGCTCGATCCGCGCCCCGTCGGGGATCGTGCCGCCGGTCGGCACGCCGCGGGTGATCGAGGCGGCCTCCCCCTCCACCTGCACGCCTCCGGCGAGGACGGGGCCTTGCGCGACGGCGTAGATGCCGCCATCCGCCGCGTTGAGCGGCGTCATGATCAGCGTCCCGCCGCGGAGCGACGATGCGTCGCCGATCGCGGAGACGGAGACGTCGATCCGCCGCCCGGCGCGGGCGAAGGGCGGCAGCTCCGCGGTGACCAGAACCGCCGCGACGTTCTTGGGCCGGAACTGCTCCCCCGTCACGTTCACGCCGAGCCGCTCCAGCAGGTTGGAGAGCGCCTCCTCCGTGAACGGCGAGTTGCGGATGCCGTCCCCCGTCCCCGGCAGGCCGACGACGAGGCCGTAGCCCACGAGATCGTTCCCCCGCACCCCGTCGAACTCCACGAGATCCTTGATGCGGATATCGGCGGCGACAGGCGCCGCCGCGAGAAAGGCGGCGGCGAGGAGC
>JAUHWJ010000129.1 GCA_030424705.1 Alphaproteobacteria bacterium
CATCACATGCTGCGACGCCTCTACGACTGGACACTCGCCCTCGCCGAGACGCCCCACGCGCTCTGGGCCCTCGCGATCGTCAGCTTCATCGAGAGCTCGGTCTTTCCAATCCCGCCGCATATTCTGCTGATCCCGATGGTGATCGCGCGGCCGGAGGCCTGGGCGCGCATCGCGCTGGTCTGCTCGGTCGCCTCCGTCGCGGGCGGGGTGGCGGGATACGCGCTCGGGGCCTTCGCGTTCGAGAGCATCGGCCGCCCTGTCCTCGAGTTCTACGGCTATGGCGAGAAGTTCGATGTGTTCGCCGCCCAATACAACGAGTTCGGAGCCTGGGCGGTTCTCTTCGCAGGCGTCACGCCGTTTCCCTACAAGATCATCACCATTCTTTCGGGCGCCACCGCGCTCGATTTCTGGGTATTCTTGGTCTCCTCGACCATCGCACGCTTTGCGATCTTCTTCCTGATGGCGGTTCTCCTGTGGAAGATCGGGCCGCCGGTGCGTGTCTTCATCGAGAAGCGGCTCGGCCTGATGGCGACGCTGTTCTTCGTGCTCCTGTTCGGGGGATTCGCGGCCGCGAAATATCTGGTGTGAGCCGCGCGCTCCCGCTTCTCGCGCTGCTCGGCCCCGCCGCCGTGCTCGGCGCCGCGCTCTTCAGCCAATATGTCGGCGGCCTCGCGCCCTGCCAGATGTGTCTTTGGCAGCGCTGGCCGCACGGGATCGCCATTGGCCTCGCCGCGCTCGCGCTCCTGCTCGGCCGGGGCAGGCCGGCGGCGCTCATCCTGCTCCTCGGCGCGCTGGCGCTGCTCGTCGGTTCGGGGCTCGGCGTCTTTCACGCCGGGGTCGAGCTCGCCTGGTGGCAGGGGCCGACGGAATGCTCCGGCGCGCCGGCGACGGGGCTGAGCGCGGCGGACTTCGTGGAGCGGCTCAAGGCGGCGCCGCTGGTCCGCTGCGACGTGGTCGCCTGGTCATTCCTCGGAATATCCATGGCGGGCTGGAACGCGATCCTCTCCGCCGGCCTCGCCGGCGTGACGCTGCTCGCCGCGCGGGTTCAGGCGTCGAGTTCGGCGTCCCAGTAAAGATAATCCATCCAGCTCTCGTGGAGGTGGTTGGGCGGGAACTTCCGGCCCGTGTTGCGAAGCGCCTCGGCCGTCGGACGATGCGGCGGCTTCCGAAGATTCATCCGCGCCTCGCGCAAGGTCAGGCTCGCCTTGGCTAGATTGCAGGGGGAGCAGGCGGCGACCACGTTCTCCCAGGTTGTGCGCCCGCCGCGGGAGCGGGGGATCACATGGTCGAAGGTCATCTCCCCGGTCGCGCCGCAATACTGGCAGGTGAACTCGTCTCGCAGGAAGAGGTTGAACCGGGTGAAGGCCGGGTAGAGCGCGGGGCGCACATATTCCTTGAGCACCACCACGGAGGGAATGCGCATCTCCATCGAAGGGCTGCGCACAACCTCGTCGTATTCGGCGATGATCTGCACCCGGTCGAGGAAGGAGGCCTTGATCGCCTCCTGCCATGGCCAGAGGGACAGAGGGAAATATGAAAGCGGGCGGTAATCGGCGTTGAGCACGAGCGCGGGGTGGTCCCGCAACCGCCCCGGGGAGCGGACGAAGTTCATCGCCGCCGTCCCGGTCATCTCGCGTATCGCTCCCTGAGGGTCATCGCCGCCATCTCCTTATGGGGCGACTATATCTTGCCGCCCCCGCCGATCAAGCATCAAGATGAGCGAGATCTGCGAAAGAAATATGACTTGTCCACAGGCGAATACGCTGGCCGCGCCTCAGGCGGGGCGGCGCGCCCGGAGCACGCCGAGCCCGGCGAGGCCGCCGAGAAGGAAGAGGACGGAGGCCGGCAGCGGAACCGCGGAGACGGAGACCGCGTCGACGTCGAACCCGTCCCGCCCGTTCACGGCCGGGCTGGTGTCGACCAGCGCCAGCCAAGAGAACGGACCGGAGATCGAGATCGTGGCGCCGCCCGCCGTGTTGGCCACGCCGTTCGGAATCTCGCCCACCTTCTGGAAGCCGAGCGAGAGAAGGTCGGTGAGCCCGAAGGCGCCGTCGAAGGGCGTATAGCCGCCTTCAAGCGCATAGACATCCGCCGTCTCGACGAAATTGCAGTTGCCGTTGGCGTTCTGCGGGCCGGTGCAGCCGAAGGTCACCTCGAACACCGTCGCCGCGCGAACAAAGTCGACGCCGAAACCGAACACCGCCGCGCCGCCGAGGCCGAGGCTGTAGAAGCCGCCGCCCGAATTCGCGAAGACCGCATCGGGCGCGCCGAGCGCGTTACCGCCCGCTGCCCGGTTCGTATTCTTCACCGGCGTCGTCGTGAAGCCCAGTTCGGCCGCCCCGGCGCGCCCGGAGTCGATCTGCGTCGCGAAGACGGTCGCCGCCGCCGCATCCTGAGCCGAGAAGAGCGCCGCACCGAGCGCCAGAGCCACAACCGCGTTCCGCATCGCACAACCCCACAACACCGGCGTTCCGTCCGCCTGACCTGCCGGTCCGTCAAGGCATACACGCCCCGGTCCGACAAGAAGGGTTGTCGCGCAATTTGCGATCAAGTTGAAACGAAAGCGCGGTTAACGCTCTGGAAACATGGTAAATTATCGGAAATTCTCGCGCGTCAGGCGAGCACGCGCCGCAGGAACTCCGCCGCAAGGCGCAATCCGTCCGGCGCGATGCCGTGGCCGATCCCCCGGCTCACATGCGCCGTCGCCTCCACGCCCATGCCGTCGAGCCGCGCCTTCATCTCGTGGAGCGCCTTCACCGGAATCACCTCGTCCGCATCGCCATGGACGATAAGGACGGGCGGCTTCGCGGTCGCCGGCGCAGGGTTCTCCAGGTAGCGGCCGGAGAAGGCGACCATGCCGGCGATCGGCTCCGTCCGGCGGAGCGCGACGTCGAGGCCGACCATCGTCCCCTGGCTGAAGCCGACGAGCGCCAACCGGTCCGCGCCCAGCCCCTCCTCCTCCAGCGCCTCGTCGAGATAGGCGGAGAGCGTGGCGGAAGCGCGCTTCGCCCCCTCGATCATCGCGCTCTCGGGCGAGCCGTCGATCCAGGAGATCGGGAACCACTGATAGCCCATCGGGTTGACGGCGCAGCGCTCCGGCGCGTTCGGCGCGCGGAAGGCCGTATCCGGCAGAAGGGGCGCCAGCGCCCCGGCGAGGCCGAAGAGATCCTGCCCGTCGGCGCCATAGCCATGCAGGAAGATCACGAGGCTTTTCGTCTCGCCCGAGCGCGCGGCGGCGCGCGGCCCTGTCAGGATGCTCATGTCGCGCCCTCCCTGCCCTTGATGGCGCGGTAGTAGGCGAAGAGGATGCGCGCCGCAACGGCCCGCCAGGGCCGCCACGCCTCCGCCATCCGCTCCAGTTCCGGAATCGCCGGGCGCGTCTCGAGCCCGTAGAGCGCCCGCGCCGCCTCGCGGAGCGCGAGGTCGCCCGGCGCGAACACGTCCGCCCGGCCGACCGCGAACATGAGGTAGATCTCCGCCGTCCAGCGCCCGATCCCCGGCAGCGACGTCAGCGTGGAGACCGCCTCTTCCTCCGGCGCGCCGCGCAGCGCCGCATAGTCGAGCCCCGAGGCGGCGAGCGCCCGCGCATAGGCCGCCTTCGGCCGGGATAGACCGGCGGCGCGCAGCGCCTCCTCCGGCGCCGCGGCGACGGCCGCTTCCGTCGTCAGGCCGGCCGCCTCCAGCCGCGCCCAGATGCCGGCGGCGGCGGCGACGGAGATCTGCTGGCTCACGATGGCGTTGAGGAGCGCCGGGAAACCGTCCTCCCGGCGGCGGAGCGGCGGCGGACCTGCAACCTCCAGCGCATGGGCCATGCGCGGGCAGGAAGCGGAGAGGAAGACGGCGCCCTCCGCCACATC
Organism: Alphaproteobacteria bacterium; assembly: GCA_030424705.1. Lineage (GTDB taxonomy): Bacteria > Pseudomonadota > Alphaproteobacteria > Rhodobacterales > Rhodobacteraceae > Pikeienuella. The sequence continues at coordinate 3,858 of JAUHWJ010000129.1, forward strand.
CGCCGCCGTCTCGATGATCCTCACGGGAATAGCCTTCCGAGCAAGCCGCGCCGCACGCCCCAGCCGGGCGCCGCCCGGTCGAACTTCGCCGCCGCCCGGTCGAAGGCGGAAAGCACATGGCCCGGCAGGCTCCGCTTGAGCATCGCCCGCGCCGCCTCCCGCGCCTCCGCGCCCATCGGCCGGTCGAGCGACCACGGCAGATGCAGAGCGGAGACGGCGAGGGCGGCGAGTTCCGCCCGCTTCATCGAGAGGTCGAGCATGAAGATGTTCCCGCCCCCGCCCGCGCGCCGCCGCCCTTCGGGCGCCTGGTCGAAGAGATGCTTCGGGCCGATCCCGGACGGCTCGCGCCCGCGCCGGTGAAGAAGAAGATCATGATGGATCACGATCCGCGAACCTTCCAGCACTTCGGCGAGGTAAAGCGAGTCGAGCAGCGGCCACGGATGCCTGTGATTGGCGTCCACGAAGGCCATTTCGAACCGTTCGCCATGGCTCATCAGATCCGCCGCCCCGCGCCCGACAAGGCGCGCAAGCGAGACACGCTCCGCCCCACCAATCTCGCCGAGCAGAAACCCCGTCTCCCGCGACGGATCGCCAAAGAACCGGGCGGAGACGTCATGCGTCACGAACCGCTCGCCGCCATGCGCCGCCAGCATGAGCCGGATCAGCGCGCCGGAGAGGCCGGACGCCGTCCCGATCTCCACGAACCGCCGCGGGCGCCGCGCTGCCACGGCGTCAAGGATGAAGCCCGCCTCCTCGACCGTCACGGAGCCCCATCCCTTGCGCCAGTGGTGCGCATGGATCGCAGCGATGCTCTCTCGGTCCAAGGGGGCCCTCCGGCTCGGCCCCCCCTAACCGCCCGCTACGGCCCCGGAAGTCAAGAGCAGGCGGGAGGCTTCGGCGCTCTCCGCCGTCAGCAGCGCCGCGAGCCAGTCATGCGTCGCCTCGTCGCCCCAGGGCGCGAGCCCTTCGAAGGCGGCGACGACCTGGCCGAACCGGTCCACCACGATCGTCGTCGGCGTGCCCCGCATGCCGACCTGCGCCGCGAGGAGATGATCGGGGTCGAGCAGAGGCGGCAGGCCGCCGAGGCCCCGCTTGTCGAGATGCGCGAGCACCTTCGCCGCCGCGTCCTCCTCGTCCACCGAGACGGTGACGACGGAGAGCGCCTTTCCCGCATAGCGCTCCTGCAACGCGGCGAGCTTCGGCATCTCCGTCAGGCAGACGGAACACCACGTCGCCCAGAGGGAAACGACCGCGACCTCGCCGCGAAAGGCCGCGAGCGTCGTCTCCTCCCCGCTCCGCGCATCGGTCAGCGGCGTCTCCGGCGCCGCCACCTCCCGCGTCACGCGGATCACCCGATCCTCGAAATATCCGCCCTCGGGCGGCGCGAAGAAGCCCACCGCCGCCTGCCCGGCGATGAAGAGCCCCGTCAGCCCGAAGACGATGAGAAGGATGCGCATCCGCCCTCCCTTGTTTCGCGCGCAAGGATATGGCCCTTGGGCCCGGATGGCGATGCGGCGGAAGGGCGGTCACGGGATGGTGAAGGAGCGGGCGCCGGCGCTGAGGCCCGGCTTCTGGAAGGGCCGCGCGCTCGAAGACCTCTCCCGCGAGGAATGGGAGGCGCTTTGCGACGGCTGCGGCCGCTGCTGCCTCATCAAGCTGGAGGACGAGGATACCGGGGCCATTCATTTCACGGACATCGCCTGCCGCCTCTTCGACCCGGAAACCTGCCGCTGCGGAAACTACGCGCTCCGCTTCCAGCTGGTGAAGGGCTGCGTCCGCCTCTCGCCCGACACGATCGAGCAGGACCGGGAGTGGATGCCCACCACCTGCGCCTACCGCCTCCTCTCCGAGGGAAAGGACCTGCCGGACTGGCACTATCTCGTCTCCGGCAGCCGGGAGACGGTGCGCGAGGCGGGCATCTCCGTCCACGGCCGCACCATCCCGGAATTCGAGGTGGACGAGGACGATTACGAAGACAGGATCATCGAGGACATACGCTGATGTGGTTCACGTCGGACAACGCCGCCCCCGCCGCGCCGGAAGTGCTCGCTGCGCTCGCCCGCGTCAATGCGGGCCCCGCCATGGCCTACGGCGCGGATGCGGAGACGGAGCGCGCCCGCGCCATGGTGCGGGATGTGCTGGAGGCGCCCAGGGCCGCGGTCGAATTCGTCGGCATCGGCACGGCGGCGAACGCGCTGGCGCTCGCCGCGCTCACTCCGCCCTGGGGCGCGGTCTTCTGTCATGACGAGGCGCATGTGGAGATGGACGAATGCGGCGCGCCGGAATTCTTCACCGGCGGCGCGAAACTCGTCTCGGTTCCGGGGGCCGACGGGCGCATGGACGGCGCCGCGCTCGAAGCGGCGAT
>JAUHWJ010000130.1 GCA_030424705.1 Alphaproteobacteria bacterium
CGGGGAGCGGATCACGGCGGAGGATGTCGTCTTCTCCCTCGACATCCTGAAGGCGGAGGGCGCGCCGCGCTACCGCATCGCCTATGGCGCCATCGAGAGCGCGGAGGCGCTGGCGGAGGACCGGGTGCGCTTCACCTTCCGCCCGGGCGCCTCGACCCGCGACCTGCCGATGCTCGCAGCCTCCATCCCGATCCTGCCGAAACACTGGTGGGAGGGGCGCGCCTTCGGCGAATCCACGCTCGACCCGCTCCTCGGCTCCGGCCCCTACCGCATCGGCGCCTTCGAGCCGGGGCGGACCATCGCCTTCGAGCGGCGGGAGGATTACTGGGCGAAGGACCTCCCCGTGAATGTCGGCCGCTGGAATTTCGACCGGCTCGAATACGAGTATTTCAGGGACTACACGGCCGCCTTCGAGGCGTTCAAGGCCGGCGCCTACGAGATGCACGAGGAGTTCTTCTCGAAGATCTGGGCCACCGGATACGACTTCCCCGCGGTGAACGATGGCCGCGTGATCCGCGACACGTTGCCAGACGGGCGGCCGGCGGGCACGCAGGGCTACTGGTTCAACACGCGGCGGGAGAAGTTCTCGGACCCGCGCGTGCGGCAGGCGCTCGGCATGGCCTTCGATTTCGAATGGTCGAACCGTACGCTCTTCTACGACCTCTACCAGCGCACGACGAGCTTCTTCGAGGGCTCGCCCCTCGCCGCGAAGGGCGCCCCTTCCGAGGCGGAGCGGGCGCTGCTGGAGCCGCTGATGGAGCATCTGCCGCCCGAGGCGCTGGGCGAGGCCTTCGTCCCCGCGGTGACGGACGGTTCGGGCCGGATGCGACGGGAATTGCGCGCCGCGGGCGTCCTCCTTGACGAGGCGGGATGGACGGTCGGCGGCGATGGCAAGCGGCGGAACGCGGCGGGGGAGCTTCTGACCATCGAATTCCTCGATGACAGCCCGACCTTCGAGCGCATCACCGGCCCCTATATCCGCAATCTTGAACAGCTCGGCGTGACGGCGGAAATGCGGACGGTGGACGCAGCGCAATATCAGGCGCGGATGAAGACCTACGATTTCGACGTGACTGTCGCCCGGATGCCGATGTCGCCCACGCCCGGCGTCGAACTATGGAACCTCTTCGGCGCGGAATCCGCCACGGCGGAGGACACGCTGAACCTCTCCGGCGTCGCCAACCCTGCGGTCGATGCGCTGATCGAGGCGATCATCGGGGCGGAGAGCGCGGAGGAGCACGCCGTCGCCGTCTCCGCGCTCGACCGGGCGCTCCGGGCGATGCATCTCTGGGTCCCGCAATGGTCCAAGGCCAGCCACACGATGGCGTGGTGGGACCGGTTCGGAAGGCCGGAAACGAAGCCGCCCTATTCCCGCGCCATCGTGGACACCTGGTGGTTCGACGCCGAGAAGAGCGCGGCGCTCGACGCGCGGCGGGGCGGCTGAGCCCCGCCCTGCGATCCGTGCCGGAGCGATATGGCTTCGATTACAAAGGATTGAGTGAGAAGGGTTGATCTCGCCGCGCGCGAGTGTTCCCCTTGGCGCAGACGATCCGCAAAAGACAAAGGAGAAAGTCCAATGTTCAGCAGGATCATGGTGCCAGTCGACCTCGCCCACAGGGAGCGGCTTCGGCGGGCGCTCGACACGGCTGGGAAACTCGCGAGGGCCGACGGGGCCGAGATTGTCTTCGTCGGCGTGACGGGAACGACGCCGGGCGCGGTGGCGAGAGGCCCCGACGCCTATCGCGAAACCCTCAACGCCTTCGCGGCGGAGGAATCTGGAACGCTCGGCGTGCCCGCATCTGCGGACGCGGTGATCGCGAACGATCCCGCCGTCGATCTCGGCGCGGCGCTGGTGCAGGAAATCCCGCGCCTCGGGGCGGACGCGGTGGTCATGGCGAGCCATCTGCCCGGTCTGGCCGAACACGTCTTCGCCTCCAATGCCGGCTATGTGGCGAGCCACGCGCCCGTCTCCGTCTTCGTCGTGCGCTAGACGGCTTTCGCCGGCGGGGCGCGGCCCCCATATCCGGGGGAGGAGGCCCCTCATGCGCCGCGCCCTTCTCATCCTCGCCCTGCTCGTCTCCGCCTGCGCGGAGCCGACCGCCTACGCCCCCGCCGACCCGGCGGCGCGGGCGCCGGAAGGCTACACGGAGCTGAAGATCGAGCCCGGCCGCTGGCGCGTCGCTTTCTCCGGCAACAGCGTCACGGGCCGGGAGACGGTGGAGATCGCCATGCTCCACCGCGCCGCCGAGGTCGCGCTCCGGGAGGGCGGGGACTGGTTCCGCATCGTGGACGATGGGACGGACGAGACGGTGCGGGAAGTCGCGGTCGTCGGCGGTTTCGGCCCCTGGCCCTATCGCAGCCGGTTCGACCACCGCTTCGGCTTCGGCCCCGGCTACGGCCTCGACACGATCGAGACGCGGCGCATCAGCCGCTTTTCCGCCCATGCGGAGATCATCGTCGGCGCCGGGGAGAAGCCGGCGGAGGACCCGCTCGCCTATGACGCCCGCGCCGTCATGGCGGAGATCGGGCCCCGATTGTCGCGGGCGCGCGAGGGTTGAGCGGCGGCGCTTGACCTCGGCGCTCAGGCGCCCACCTTGGGCGCATGGCCGCCTACATCTTCCGCCGATTGCTGCTGATCGTCCCGACCCTCTTCGGGATCATGGCGATCAATTTCGCGATCATCCAGTTCGCGCCCGGCGGCCCGGTCGAACAGGTGATCGCGGAGCTGACGCACGCCACGGGCGGCGCGACGGAGCGCTTCGCCGGCGGCGGCGGCGATCTCGGCGCCGCGGCGCAGGGCGGGGAGGGGCAGTATCGCGGCGCGCAAGGGCTCGACCCGGAATTCATCGCCGAGCTCGAGCGCCAGTTCGGCTTCGACAAGCCGCCGCTCGAACGCTTCCTCACGATGGTCTGGAACTACCTGACCTTCGATTTCGGGGAGAGCTATTTCCGCTCCGTCTCCGTCATCGACCTTGTGCTGGAGAAGATGCCCGTCTCCATCTCCCTTGGGATCTGGACGACGCTGCTCGCCTATCTCGTCTCCATCCCGCTCGGCATCCGCAAGGCGGTGAAGGACGGGTCGCGCTTCGATGTCTGGACCTCGGGCGTCATCATCATCGGCTACGCGATCCCGGGCTTCCTCTTCGCGATCATGCTGCTGATCTTCTTCGCGGGGGGGAGCTATTTCCAGTGGTTCCCGCTCCGCGGCCTCGCCTCCTCGGGCGCCTCCGAACTGCCGTTCTGGGAGCGGGCGCTGGATTACCTTCACCACATCGCCCTCCCCGTCCTCGCCATGGCGATTTCCGGCTTCGCGACTTTGACGCTCCTGACGAAGAACTCGTTTCTGGACGAGATCGGCAAGCAATACGTCGTCACCGCCCGCGCCAAGGGGCTGGCGGAGCGGCGGGTGCTCTACGGCCATGTGTTCCGCAACGCGATGCTGATCGTGATCGCGGGCTTCCCCGCCGCCTTCGTCTCGATCTTCTTCACCGGCTCGCTGCTGATCGAGACGATCTTCTCCCTCGATGGGCTCGGCCTCCTCGGCTACGAGAGCATCGTGAAGCGGGATTACCCGGTGGTCTTCGGCACGCTCTATCTCTTCGGGCTGATCGGCCTCGTGATGCAGCTCCTCACCGATCTCGTCTATGTGCAGATCGACCCGCGCATCGATTTCGAGGGGCGCTGAGTGTTCCGCCTCTCCCCCATCGGCCGCCGCCGCTGGCGGAACTTCAAGGCGAACCGGCGCGGCTGGTATTCCCTCTGGATATTCCTCGCGCTCTTCATCCTCTCGCTCTTCGCGGAGGTGATCGCGAACGACAAGCCGCTCCTCATGCGCTTCAAGGGGGAGCTGCACGTCCCCCTCGTCACCTTCTACCCCGAGAGCTATTTCGGCGGCGATTTCGAGACGGAGCCGGATTACACCGACCCCTTCGTGCAGGACCTGATCCGCACCAACGGCGACGAGGTGCTGGACGAGGGGGAGGAGCCCGGCTGGATGATCTGGCCGCTCATCCCCTTCAGCTACGACACGCCGAACTATGACGTGCAGACGGCGCCGGCCCCGCCCTCCGCGCAGAACTGGCTGGGGACGGACGACCAGACGCGAGACGTGCTGGCGCGGGTGATCTACGGCTTCCGCATCTCCGTCCTCTTCGGCTTCTCCGTCACCATCATGGCCTCGCTGATCGGCGTTCTGGCGGGGGCGACGCAGGGCTTCTTCGGCGGCTGGGTGGACCTCTTCTTCCAGCGGATCGTCGAGATCTGGTCGAACATCCCGACGCTCTACGTCCTCATCATCGTCTCCGCGATCATCACGCCGAATTTCTGGATATTGATGTTCCTGCTCACGCTCTTCTCATGGACGGCGCTGGTCGGCGTGGTGCGCGCGGAGTTCCTGCGCGCGCGGAACTTCGAATATGTCCGCGCCGCTCGCGCGCTCGGCGTCTCGGACTGGCCGATCATGTTCCGCCATCTCCTGCCGAACGCGATGGTGGCGACATTGACGATCATGCCCTTCCTGCTCGCGGGCTCCGTCTCGATCCTCGCCTCGCTGGATTTCCTCGGCCTCGGCCTCCCCGCCTCCTATCCGTCGCTGGGGGACCTCGCCCTGCAGGGCAAGAACAACCTCCAGGCGCCCTGGCTCGGGATCACGGCCTTCCTGACCTTCGCCATCATGCTCTCCCTCCTCGTCTTCATCTTCGAGGCGGTGCGGGACGCGTTCGACCCGCGGAAGACCTTCGCGTGAGCCTCCTCTCCGTCCGCGATCTCGCCGTCTCCTTCCGGTCCGAGGGGGCGCTGCACCCGGCGGTGAAGGGCGTCTCCCTCCATATCGAACGGGGGGAGACGCTCGCCCTCGTCGGCGAATCCGGCTCCGGCAAGTCCGTCACCGCTTTGGCGACGGTCGGCCTTCTTCCGAAAGCCGCCGTGATCTCCGGCTCCGCCGCCTTCGACGGGGCGGAGATGGTCGGCGCGCCGGAGGCGGAATTGCGCCGGGTGCGGGGCAACGACGTCAGCTTCGTCTTTCAGGAGCCGATGACCTCGCTCAACCCGCTCCACACGATCGAGAAGCAGATCGGGGAGAGCCTCGCCGTCCATCAGGGCCTCGCCGGCGCCCCGGCCCGCGCGCGGATCCTCGAACTTCTCGCCAAGGTGGGGATCGCGGACGCCGAGCGCCGCCTCACCGCCTATCCGCACGAGCTTTCCGGCGGGCAGCGCCAGCGCGTGATGATCGCGATGGCCCTCGCCAACCGCCCCAAGCTCCTGATCGCGGACGAGCCGACCACCGCGCTCGACGTGACGATCCAGGCCCAGATCCTCGACCTCCTGAAACAGCTCCAGCGGGACGAGGGGCTCTCCATGCTCTTCATCACGCATGACCTCAACATCGTGCGCCGGATGGCGGACCGGGTGGCGGTGATGAAGCGGGGGGAGATCGTGGAGCAGGGGGAGACGGCGCGCGTCTTCTCCGCCCCCGAACACGACTACACGAAGACGCTGCTGGGCTCCGAGCCGCGCGGGCGGCCCGACCCCGCGCCCGCCGGCGCGCCCGTCATCTCCGAGGCGTCCGACCTGAAGGTATGGTTCCCCATCAAGCGCGGCCTCCTCCGCCGCACTGTGGGCCATGTGAAGGCGGTGACAGGGGCGGAAGTGAAGGTCCGCGCCGGGGAGACGCTCGGCGTCGTCGGCGAATCCGGCTCGGGGAAGACGACCGTCGCCCTCGCCCTCATGCGCCTCATCCAGTCCGAAGGGCGCATCGTCTTCATGGGGCGGGACGTGCAGGGGCTCTCCCGCGCCGCGCTCCGGCCGCTCCGGCGGGAGATGCAGATCGTCTTTCAGGACCCGTACGGCTCCCTCTCCCCCCGCATGTCCTGCTTCGAGATCGTGGCGGAGGGGCTCGGCGTCCATCGCGGGATCGTCGAGGGAGACAAGCGGGAGGCGGTGGCGGCGGTGATCCGCGAGGTCGGCCTGCCGGTCGAGGCGATGGACCGCTATCCGCACGAATTCTCCGGCGGCCAGCGCCAGCGCATCGCCATCGCCCGCGCCATGATCCTGAAGCCGAAACTGGTGGTGCTGGACGAGCCGACCTCCGCGCTCGACATGACGGTGCAAACCCAGATCATCGACCTCCTGCGCGACCTCCAGCGCAAATACGGCCTCGCCTACATCTTCATCAGCCACGACCTGAAGGTGATCCGCGCCGTCTCCCACCG
>JAUHWJ010000131.1 GCA_030424705.1 Alphaproteobacteria bacterium
CGACATGCTCCGCGAGATGGGTGAGGAAGGCGATGACGTCATGCTTCACCTCCCGCTCAATCTCGTCGATGCGGGCGACATCGAACTCCACATCCTTCGCCTTCCAGACCGCCTTCGCCGCGCTTTCAGGCACGACCCCAAGATCGGCAAGCGCATCCGTGGCGTGGGCCTCGATCTCGAACCAGATGCGGAACTTGGTTTCCGGAGACCATATCGCGGTCATCTCCGGGCGGGAATAGCGGGGGATCATTCTGGGGGCCTCGGCTCTCTGTTGGCCGGGGTGTAGCGCCGGGCGGCGGTGCTGTCCACCGCCCGGCGCGAGGGTCAGAAGTAGAGCGCGAGGTCCCTGTGGTTGGAAACGCAGGCGGCGAGGAATTTCGCCTGCTCCTCGGTGAGGCGCGGCTGGGCCCGGGCGCCGATCGTGTCCCTGATCCCGTCCAGATAGGCCTGCAGGGCGGGCTCGAGGCCTGCTGCCGCCTCTCGCCATGCGATCTGCTCGCGATAGGCGGCCATCGTGGCCTCATGCGCCTCCAGCGCGTCCTCGATGCTGAAGGAGCGTTCGCGGAGCGCGCGGCGGGCCTTGGCCAGCTCGGACCGCACATCCCCCGCGCCTTCGATGGCGCCGAGCCGACCCTCCATCTCCTGCACGGCGGCCTCGAGCGCCGGCTGATCCGCCTCCGTCCCCGCCGCGATCACGTCGCGAAGCGCGGCGAGATCGTCGCCGATCTCGAGATAGGCCGGCGTCGCCTGCAGCGTGGCGAGGACCTTCGCCGGGTCGTCATAGGCCTTGTCCGCGTTGCGGGTGAAGAGGTTGCGGGCGTCATCCTCCGCCTTTGTCAGCTTGGCGAACTCGTCATGCACACTGTCCCATTCCGCGGGGATCAGGGCTTCGAGCCGCGCCTTGTCGGCCTCCAGCGCGGCGAGCCGCGCGTCCAGTTCCGCCTTCCGCTCTTCGATGTTTTCGCCGCGTAGCCGGCTGAGCTGAACCCTGATGCGCTCGATCTCTTCCGCCTCGTCACGGATGAGGCGTTCGTACGCCCGCACTTCGGTCAGGATCGGGCGATAGGCGGGCGCCGCCTGCTCGACAGCCGCAATCGCCTCGTAGATGGCGGCAATCGCGGCGGAAGCTTCTGCGGCGCCTTCGAAGCCTCCTGACGCATCATTCCGGAGCGAACGGGGGAGGGTGGAAAGGTCCAGCCCCTGAGCGGTGGAGATTGCGGCGATTGTCGCGCCGTTGTCGTTCGCCATCGCCTCGCGCACATAATCCGTAAGGCAGGCCTGGAGCCGCGGGTTGCGCGGCGGCGGCGCCGTCTCCGCGAGGAGCGAGGACCGGGAGGGCAGATAGTTCACGAGCGGCGGATAGAGGCCGACGATCACCAGCGCGGTGAGCTGCAGCGCGATGAAGGAGATCACGCCGCGATACATCTGCACCGTCCGCACTGTCGCTGGCGCGACGCCTCTCAGGTAGAAGAGCGCGAAACCGAAGGGCGGCGTTAGGAACGATGTCTGGATGTTGAGGCCGATCATCACGCCGAGCCAGACGGCGGTGATGTTCGCGCCGGGATCGGAGAGCAGGATCGGGGCGACGATCGGCACCACGACGACGGCGATCTCGATGAAGTCGAGGAAGAAGCCGAGGATGAAGATGACGAGCATCACGACGATGAACTGCGCCCAGAAGCCGCCGGGAAGCGATTGCAGGAAGTCCTTCACCAGATCCTCGCCGCCGAAGGCGCGGAAGGCCGAGGTGAGCATCGCGGCGCCGAGGAGAATGATGAAGACGAGCGAGGTCGTTTTCGCCGTCTCCACCATCACGCCCTGCAGCGTGCCGTTGAAGCGGAACGTCCGAAGGCCGCTCCAGGCGAGGGCGACGACCAGGAAGAGGACGCCGACCACGCCGATCGTGATGCCGAAAGAGTCTTCCGGTGCGGTCACCGACTTGATGTTCATCGTGTAGTTCGACGTCGCATAGGCGACGATCGCGAGCCCGATCGCGGCGAGAATCGCCGGCGCGTATGCGCGGAGCCCCCCGGTCGGATGCAGCCGGTAGCCGGCCATGATCATCGCGCCCGCGGCTCCGATGGCGCCAGCCTGGTTCACCGTGGCGACGCCGGCGATGATCGAACCGAGGACGAGGAAGATGAGCGTGAGCGGCGGAACGAGGGTCACGAAGACCTCGGTGAGGAACTTCCGGTCCCACTCGCCTTCATAGTGCACGGCCGGCGCCTTCGACGGCCGGATCAGCGCATAGGAAAGGATGAAGAGCATGTAGAGCGCGACGAGCAGGAGCCCCGGAACCATCGCCCCGAGGAACATCTCGCCCGCCGACGTGGAGCTCACGTCGAAGACGGAGGGCATGGAGAGCTCGCCCGTCGCCTCCTTGTGCAGCGCCTTGCGGAGGGTCGAGGCCTGGTCGGTGGCCGAGGCGAGCTGGTCCGCGAGAATGATGAGCACGATGGAGGGCGGGATGATCTGCCCCAACGTGCCCGAGGCGGCGATGGTGCCGGTCGCGAGCGACGGCGAGTAGTTGTTCCGCAGCATGGCGGGCAGCGAGATCAGGCCCATCGCGACGACCGTCGCGCCCACGATGCCCGTGGTCGCGGCGAGAAGCGCGCCGACGAAGACGACGGAGATGCCGAGGCCGCCCGGCACGGGCCCGAAGAGCCGCGCCATCGTGACCAGCAGGTCCTCCGCGATCTTCGACTGCTGGAGCATGATGCCCATGAAGATGAAGAGCGGAATCGCGATCAGCGTATCCCGGTCCACATCCCAGTAGACGCCTCGAAGGTTCGTGACGCCCGCCGACAGCCATTGGGATGGGCCGCCGGTGTGGAAATAGGCGTCAGGGTTTTCGGCGAAGACCCAGCCCGCCGCCGCGGCGAGGCCGATGGAGATGATCGCGGCGCCGGGCAGGGCGAAGGCCACCGGATAGCCGGAGCCAAGCGCCGCCGCCATCAGGACGACGAGAAGGGCGAGAAAGAGGAGTTCCATATGCGCGCCCTCACTGAGCCGTGGCGGACGCCGGTTCGCGCCGCCCCGGTTCGCCGCGAATGTCCGCGACCGCTTCGAACAACTGGCTGACGAACTGGATCAGCATAGTGACGGCGAATATGCCGAGGAAGGCCGCCATCTGATACTTGATGTACATGCCGGAGGTTCCGGTCTGCGAGATCTCGAAGCTGGAGATCGGGCTGTTGATCACCGATGTCTTGCTCGCGAAGCCGATGGTGATGATGACCCAGCAGCTTGTGATTCCGAAGCAGATTGCGCCGATGGCGTTCGCGCGGCCCTTCGCGCGCTGCGAGAACCCGGCGTAGAGAATGTCCACCCGCACATGGCCCTCCTCCAGCAGCGTGTAGGCGGACGCGAAGAGGAAGAGCGCGGCATACCAGTAGCGCACGAGGTCGCCCATCAACGCCTGCTCGTAGGAGAAGATGAAGCGGGAGAAGACGATGCCGAGCTCGGCCACCACGATGAGCAATGTGAGCCAGATGAAGCCGAGCGTGCGCGTGAAGAGCCCGAAGACGAAGCCGAGAGCGATCAGCGGGGCATGGAAGGTCGGCGCAAGGAAACGCGACTGCCCGTAAAGAATCGCCGTCTCGGCGTCCATGAAGTTGGTCAGAAACCCTTCCGCGCGGACGAATGCGATCCCCGCATCGACGATCCCGACGAAGAAGACCGCCCAGAAGAGCGAGCGGATCAGATAGGCGTTGAAGGCGGTGATGCGCGCGGCGTCCCGCCGGAGCGGGGTCGATCCGCTCGAAAGCACCCAGAACGCCGCGAGCGCGAGGCATACGAGATAGAGCGCCGCCATCGCGACGCCGCCGCCCGCGGATAGGGCGCGCGCGCCCTCGAAGCCGAGCCACACGACGCACACGTTCTCGATCAGATACGCGGCGAGAATGGCGAGCATGCCCCAGCCGAAGAGCCGGAGCACGGGGGCCGGCGCCCCGCCTTTAGCGATGGCGGCGCTCATGTCTGTCATGCGGAAATCCTCGCCTGTCCGTTCCGCCGCGGGGCTCTTTGGCCGCCGGCGCAAGAGTCACAGGAAGGGCGGGGCCGAAGCCCCGCCCTGAACCGCCCCTCCGGCTCCGAAGAGCCGGGCGGGGCGGCGATCAGAGGCCCAGAACGCGGTTGCGCTGGCGGACGAAGGTTCCCTCGAACTTGTCCATGAACCCGCCGACCTGGCGGAGAGTCGCCTGGAAGCTGTCGTCGATCTTCGCCGCGAGCGGGGAATGCGCCCGCGTCTCCTCGAAGACTTCCGCCGCGGCGTCGCCGAACGCGTCCCACACGTCGTCATTAAAGGCCGCGACCTGCACGCCGTGGTCGGTGATCAGGCGGTCGAGGTAGATGCCGTTGTTCGCCATGTTCTCCTCATGGGAGTCGGCCTGCTCCTTGTGGCAGGCGGCGCGGATCACGGCCTTCTCCCAGTCGGTGAGGGTGCCGTACCACGAGGCGTTCATGCCGAAGGCGATGCCGCCGCCCGGCTCGTGCATGCCGCCGGTGTAGTAGATCTTGGCGGCCTCGTAGAACTTCATGAAGTAGTCGTTGTAGGGGCCGACCCACTCCGTCGCCTCGATCGCGCCGGAGACGAGGTTCTCGTAGATCTGGCCGCCGGGGAGGGACACGGTGGAGGCGCCGAGCTTCGCCATCACCTGGCCGCCGAGGCCGGGGATGCGCATCTTCAGGCCTTTCAGGTCCTCCGCGGAGTTGATCTCCTTGTTGAACCAGCCGCCGGCCTGCGTGCCGGTGGAGCCGCACATCTCCGCCTTCACGCCGAACTCGCCGGAAAGCTCGTCCCACAGCGCCTGGCCGCCGGCGAACTTGATCCACGCGTTCCATTCCGGGGTGGTCATGCCGAACGGAACCGCCGTGAAATAGGCGAAGGCCGGGTTCTTGCCCGTCCAGTAGTAGTCGGCGCCGATATAGGCCTGGCTGTTGCCGGCCGCGACCTCGTCGAGCACGTCGAAGGCGCCGACGCGCTCGCCCGCCGCGAAATACTCCGTCTGCAGACGGCCTTCCGACAGTTCGGTGATGCTGGCCGCGAGGCGCTGCGCCGAGATGCCGAGGCCCGGGAAGTCCCGCGGCCAGGTCGAGACGATGGTGATCGTCTTGTTGGCCTGCGCGATGGCGGGGGCGGCGAGGGCGCCGGCGCCCGCGAGCGCCGCGCCTTTTAGGAATAGGCGACGTTCCATGATTATCTCCCTGCTTTTGCGCCGTTGGACCCGGCGCAATCCGTGCACGTGACGTAGAACAAACCTGTCATGTTGCCAAGCGGAATAGGATCGCTAACCACGCTGCGCGGCGTCTCCGGCGAGATGTTTCGCTGGTTGCGGCGCCGTGTTGCGCAAAGTGGGACGCCGCTTTGGCGCGGCGATTCCGCCATGTCTTTCTGTTCTGGCGCCTATGCCCCCGACGCGCTTGAAAAATCTGTCGCCTTCGAGTCTGTCTTTCTCACTCGGCGCCGGAACAAGGCGCGTAGAAAGGGAACGGAAACATGGAACGTCGCACATTTCTCACCGGCGCCGCGCTCGCGGGCGCCGGCGCCCTCGCCGCTCCGGCGGTCGCGCAGCAGCGGAGGACGATGACCGTCGTCTCATCCTATCCGCGAGATTTTCCGGGCATCGGCACTTCGGTCCAGCGGCTGATGCAGCGAATCGTCGAGATCTCCGACGGCCAGATCCAGACGGAGTATTTCGCCGCCGGCGAGCGCGTCGGCGCCTTCGACGTGCTGGACGAGGTCGCCTCCGGCAACAGCCAGGCCTATGTCTCCAGCGACTATTATTTCGCCGGCCGGCACCCGGCCTACAACTACTTCTCCACCGTTCCCTTCGGCATGACGGCGCCGGAGATGAACGCCTGGATCAAGTTCGGCGGCGGGCAGGAGCTCTGGGACGAGATCGCCGGCGGCTTCGGGGTCAAGTGCATCCTCTGCAGCAACACGGGCACGCAGGCCGGCGGCTGGTTCAACAAGGAAATCAACTCGCCGGAGGACCTGAAGGGCCTGAAGATGCGCATCCCCGGCCTCGGCGGCGTCGTGATGGCGAAGCTCGGCGCCTCGACCGTGTCGCTTCCGGGCGCGCAGATCTACGAGAACCTCGTCTCCGGCTCCATCGAGGCGACGGAATGGATCGGGCCCTATAACGACTACTTCATGAAGTTCTACGAGGCCGCGAAG
>JAUHWJ010000132.1 GCA_030424705.1 Alphaproteobacteria bacterium
CGGACGCCTTCGCCGCCGTGGAGGCGACCTTCGCGGCCATGGCCGCGGGGAAGGCCCGGAACTTCCCCGTCGTCCGCGAGGCGGTGGCGCATGGCGCGCTCTACGGCTTCAAGGGCGGGATGGATGAGCCGGGCGGGCTCCTCGGCGTGAAGGCCGGGGGGTATTTCCCCGGCAACGCGGCGAAGGGCCTGATCAACCACCAGTCCGTCGTCGCGCTCTTCGAGCCGGAGACGGGACGGCTCGAGGCGATCGTCGGCGGAAACTACCTGACGGCGGTGAGGACGGCGGCGGCGGCTGCTGTCTCCGTCCGGCATCTGGCGCGGGAGGATGCGAAGGTGCTGGGGATTCTTGGCGCCGGGCATCAGTCGCTCTTCCAGCTCCGGGCCGTGGCAGCGGCGCGGGGCTTCGAGCGTGTGATCGCCTGGAACCGCGACCCGGCGAAGCTCGCCCGGCTCGCCGAGGCGGCGGCCGCGCTCGGGCTCCCCTTCGAGGCGGTGGAGCGGGAGCGGCTTGGCGCGGAGGCGGATGTCATCGTCACCATCGTCTCGGCGCATGAGCCCCTCATCATGGCCGATGAGGTGAAGCCCGGCGCGCATCTCGCCTGCATGGGGACGGATACGGTCGGCAAGCAGGAGGTCGATCCCGCGCTCCTCGCCCGCGCCGAGGTCTTCGCGGAGGAGCCTTCCCAGAGCGTGACGATCGGGGAGGCGCAGCACGCCGTCCGGCTCGGGCTCATGGCGGCGGAGGCGGTCACCCCGGTCGGCGCCGTCATCAACGGCGCGCATCCCGGGCGGAGCGGGCCGGAGGCGGTGACGCTCTTCGACGGGTCGGGCGTGGGCCTGCAGGACCTCGCGGTCGCCTCGCTCGCGTTGAAACGGGCGAAGGAGGCCGGGCTCGCGGGCTCCGCCTCCCTGTGAAGGGCGTTCTAGCCGCGGAAGCTCCGGAAGCGGAGCGCCGCCCGCGTCTCGCTGCCGAATTCGCGGCGGAAGAGCATGGCCGCGGTCAGCAGCAGGGCGACGATGTAGGGCAGGGGGCCGAGGAACCAGGCGAGGGTCGCAAGCGCGAAATAGATCGCGCGGAGCCCCTCGTTGAAATTGCGCGCGGCGATCCGGTTCAGCGCGGCGCCGCGGGCGGCCTCGTTCTCGATCTCCTCCTCCGAGTCGCCCGGCCGATCCCCCGGCATAGCGCCCATGATGACCAGGCAATAGCCGAAGATGCGGAGCGACCAGACGAACTTGAGGAAGGCGTAGACGAGGAAGGCGATGAGGCAGAGCGTCTTGGCGAGCTGCGCCGGGCGGGAGGACTCGAGATCGCCGACGACGCCCATCGCGACGGATTCGAGGAGGTCGATTTGACCGAGGAGCGCGACCGCGCCGCCGATGGCGAACATCGTCATCGAGGCGAGGAAGCTGGCGCCGGAGCGAAGATGGCCGAGGAGCGCGACGTCGCCGATCCGCACCTCCCGCCGCGCGGTGCGGCGCATCCATTGGAGCCGGTAGGCGGAGACCATCTCGCCCGTCGAGCGCCAGCCGCGCGGATGGTGCGTCACCACCCAGCCCGTGCCCCAGTGCAGGAACAGGGCGAGCGCGAGGGCCGCCCAGTCGAGCGGGGAGAAGGCGGCGAGCCAGGCGGGGAGCGATCCGGTCATGGGCGGAGAGTGCGACGGGCGGGCCCTGCGCGCAACGGGCGCCTTGCGGCGCGCGGCGGGGGCGCCATCATGGACTGCGCAGCCAAGGAAGGAGCCTGAGCCATGCAGATGCCGGAACCCGAGGCGCGCATCCTTTCCCGCAAGGCGGAGATCGTCGCCCGGCTCGAAGCCGCGCTCTCCCCCGGCGCGGTGATCCATGCGGAGGAGGAGGTGCGCGTCTATGAATGCGACGCGCTGACCGCCTATCGCTGCCCGCCGCTCGCGGTGATCCTGCCTTCTTCCACAGCGGAGGTCGCCGCCGCGCTCCGCATCCTGCATGAGGAGCGCGTGCCAGTGGTGCCGCGCGGCTCGGGAACGTCGCTCGCGGGCGGGGCGCTGCCGACGGCGGACTCCGTAATCCTCGGCGTCGCGCGCATGAACCGGGTGTTGGAGACGGATTACGAGAACCGCTTCATCCGGGTGGAGACCGGGCGCACCAACCTTTCCGTCACCGGGGCGGTGGAGGCGGAGGGGTTCTTCTACGCCCCCGACCCTTCGAGCCAGCTCGCCTGCGCCATCGCCGGCAACATCGCGATGAATTCGGGCGGAGCGCATTGCCTGAAGTATGGCGTGACGACGAACAATCTCCTCGGCGTCACCATGGTGACGATGGAGGGCGAGGTGCTGGAGATCGGCGGGCACGCGCTTGACGCGCCGGGGCTCGACCTTCTTGGCGTTATCTGCGGCTCGGAGGGGCAGCTCGGCGTCGTGACGGAGGCGACACTGCGAATTCTCGCGAAGCCGGAGGGGGCGCGACCGATCCTCCTCGGCTTCGACGAAAACGAGGTGGCGGGGGCCTGCGTCTCCGACATCATCCGGGCTGGAGTTCTGCCCGTCGCCATCGAGTTCATGGACCGGCCCTGCATCCGCGCCTGTGAGGATTTCGCCCATGCGGGCTACCCCGATGTGGAGGCGCTGCTGATCGTCGAGGTCGAGGGTTCGGAGGCGGAGATCGACGACCAGCTGGCGAAGATACGGGAGATTGCGGCGCGGCATTCCCCGCGCGAGATGCGCGAGAGCCGCAGCGCGGAGGAGAGCGCGGCGATCTGGAAGGGCCGGAAGGCCGCCTTCGGCGCGATGGGTCAGATCAACGACTACATGTGCCTCGACGGGACGATCCCCGTCTCCGCCCTGCCGCTGGTGCTGCGGCGGATCGGGGAGATGAGCCGGGATTTCGGGCTCGACGTCGCCAATGTCTTCCATGCGGGGGACGGGAACATGCACCCGCTGATCCTCTTCGACGCCAACAAGCCCGGCGACCTCGAATTGTGCGAGGCGTTCGGCGCGGAGATCCTGAAGCTCTGCGTCGAGGTCGGCGGCTGCCTCACGGGCGAGCACGGCGTGGGCGTGGAGAAGCGGGACCTGATGGAGCACCAGTATTCCGCCGCCGATCTGGAGGCGCAGCTCCGGGTGAAGGACGCGTTTGACCCGCGCTGGCTCCTTAACCCGGCGAAGGTGTTTCCGCTGCATGTGACGGCCGGGCGGAGGATGGCGGCGTGAAAGACGCGCCCTACGCCGCCGCCGAATCCGCGCTCGCCGGGGAGATCGCCGCCGCGCATGAGGCGGGCGAGCCGGTCGAGATCGTCGGCGGCGGCACGCGCCGGGCGCTCGGGCGGCCGGTGCAGGCGGCGCGGGCGGTTTCCACGGCGTCGCTCTCCGGGATCGCGCTGCATGAGCCCGGCGCGCTGACGCTCGTCGCCGGGGCGGGGACGCCGCTGGCGGAGGTCGAGGCGGCGCTGGCGCGGGAGGGGCAGCGGCTCGCCTTCGAGCCGATGGACCATCGCGGGCTCCTCGGCTCCTCGGGCGAACCGACGCTCGGCGCGGTCGCGGCGATGAACAATTCCGGGCCGCGGCGGATTCAGGCCGGGGCCGCGCGGGACGCGATGCTCGGCGTGCGGCTGATCGACGGGCGGGGCGAGGTCGTCTCCAATGGCGGGCGGGTGATGAAGAACGTCACCGGCTACGACCTCGTGAAGCTGATGGCGGGAAGCTGGGGGACGCTGGGGCTCCTGACCGAGATCGCCTTCAAGGTGCTGCCGATCCCGGAGGCGGAGGCGACGGTGATGCTTACGGGGCTGGACGATGCGCGGGCGGTCGAGGCGCTCTCCGCCGCGCTCGGCTCGCCCTACGACGTGACGGGCGCGGCGCATGGGGAGGGGCGGACGCTCGTCCGTGTCGAGGGTTTCGCGGCGCAGATCGCGCATCGCGGGCCGGCGCTGGCGCGGCTGTTCTCGCCCTTCGGCAAGGCCGAGATCGTGAGCGGGGAGGCGAGCGCGGCGCTCTGGCGCGGGGTGCGGGACGTCGAGGCGTTCCACGGGCGGGAGGGGGCCGTCTGGCGCGTTTCGGTGAAGCCTTCGGAGGGGCCGCGGCTTGTCTCCGCGCTGAAGGCGCAGGGTGCGTTCGCGGCGCTTTACGACTGGGGCGGCGGGCTCGTCTGGCTGCTGACGGCGGAGGAGGGCGACGCCGGTGCGGCGCTGATCCGGGCCGAGACGCGGGCGCGGGGCGGGCATGCCACGCTCGTCCGCGGCTCCGCGGCGACGCGCGCTGCGGTCGAGCCCTTCGAGCCGGCCGCGCCGGGGATCGCGGCGCTTGAGGCGCGGCTCCGCGCGGCCTTCGATCCGAAATCCATCCTGAACCCCGGCCGGATGCGGGGCTGAGAGGCGCGATGCAGACGAATTTCACCGCCGAACAGCTCGAGGTTCCCGCCATCAAGCGGTCGAACCAGATCCTCCGGACCTGCGTCCATTGCGGGTTCTGCACGGCGACCTGCCCGACCTATCAGGTGCTGGGGGACGAGCTGGATAGCCCCCGTGGGCGCATCTACCTTATCAAGGACATGCTGGAGAAAGGGCGGCCGGCGGACGAGAAGACGGTGAAGCATATCGACCGCTGCCTCTCCTGCCTCGCCTGCATGAGCACCTGCCCATCGGGCGTCCACTACATGCATCTCGTCGACCATGCGCGGGAGTATATTGAGGAGACCTATCGCCGGCCCCTTGGCGACCGGGCGCTGCGCTGGCTGCTGGCGCGCATCCTGCCCTATCCGATGCGGTTCCGCTTCGCGATGCTGGGGGCGCGGTTCGCCAAGCCCTTCGCCTTCCTCCTGCCGGGCAAGCTCCGCTCCATGGTCGCCTTCGCGCCCGCCTCCATGCCGCCGCCGAGCCGGATGGAGGAGCCGCAGGTTCACAAGGCTGTGGGCGAGCGGCGGATGCGGGTCGCGCTGATGACGGGCTGCGCGCAGCGGGCGCTCAACACCGACATCAACGAGGCGACGATCCGGCTTCTCACCCGGCTCGGCTGCGACGTGGTGATCGCGGAGGGGGCGGGGTGCTGCGGCGCGCTTACGCATCACATGGGCAAGACGAAGGAGAGCCATGCGACGGCGGCGCGGAACATCGACGCCTGGACGCGGGAGATGGCGGGGGAGGGATTGGACGCCATCGTGATCAACACTTCGGGCTGCGGGACGACGGTGAAGGATTACGGGCACATGTTCCGGACGGACGGCGCCTATGCGGAGAAGGCGGCGAAGGTGGCGGGATTGGCGAAGGATGTTTCGGAAGTACTGGTGAAGCTCGCGCCGGAGCCGACGGGCGCGGCGCCGAAGATGCGGGTGGCCTATCATGCGGCCTGCTCGCTCCAGCATGGTCAGCAGATCAAGGACCATCCAAAGACTCTCCTGCGGAAGATGGGGTTCGAGGTCGTCGAGCCGGCGGAGGGGCATCTCTGCTGCGGCTCGGCGGGGACATACAACCTGATGCAGCCGGAGATCAGCGCGCAGCTGAAGGCGCGGAAGGCGGCCAATCTGGCGGCGACGAAGCCCGAGGTGATCTCCGCCGGCAATATCGGCTGCATGATGCAGATCGGCTCGGCGATGGAGGTTCCCGTCGTCCATACGGTTGAGCTGATCGACTGGGCCACGGGCGGGCCGAAGCCGCCCAGCTTGTGCTGAGGGTTCTGCTCCTCCTGCTCCTGCCTCTCGCCGCGGCGGCGGAGGGGCGGGCTCTGCTGCCCGCGCATGAGCAGGGGGCGTGGAACGCGGCGGGGCGGCTCAATCTCGGCGGCGGATTCTGTTCGGGCGCGCTGATCGCGCCCGATCTCGTCGTCACCGCCGCGCATTGCCTATATGCGCCGCGGACCGGGGTGGAGCGGGCGCCGGAGCGGCTGACCTTCGTCGCGGGCTACCGGATGATGAAGCATCAGGGCTTCGCCAAGGGCGCGCGGTTCGCGATCCATCCGGATTATGTCTTCGACCCGGAGGCGGGGCTGGACGAGATCGCCGCAGACCTCGCGCTCGTGCGGCTGGCGGAGCCGCTTGCCCCGGCGCCCTTCGGGATCGCGGCGGGGATCGGGGAAGGGGACGAGGTGACGATCCTTTCCTATGCGCGGGACCGGCCGGAAATCCCCTCCCTGCAATCGCCCTGCGGCGTGCTCGCGCGGCGGGGGGCGGTGGCGGTGCTGGATTGCGACGTGACC
>JAUHWJ010000133.1 GCA_030424705.1 Alphaproteobacteria bacterium
TCGACGCCGCCTGCGGCGCGGTCGGCGTCACGATCCATGACCATATCGTAATCGGCAAGGCCGAGGACGCGAGCTTCCGCGCCCTCGGCCTGCTCGAATAGCGCCGTCAGCTCCGCGACGGGAAGATCCCGAAGGTGGCGACGCACCAGATCATCGCAAGGTAGGGCGAGCGCGTCTCGAAGCTCTGTCCGCCGCCCGTATCCCCCGAACTGGCGGTGATCGCGGACGCCTCCATCGCCACGGTCGCGCCGCCCGCCGGAATCTGCGCATAGGCCGAGCCCGAAGTCGTGAGCGCCGGCAGCGCGCCGGTCGGGTTCGGGGTCGAGGCCGGCGTCGTCGTCCCGTGCAAGGTCGCCGTCACGGCGTGATCGTGGGGCGGCAGGTTGGCGACGTTCAGCGTCGTCGTCTCCCGCCCGCCCCGTGCGCCGATAGGAAGGTTGGAGAGCGCCGGCCCCTGACCCGAGGCTATCGGCGCGCGGCCGCGGAGATCGGGCAGGGCGAATGTCGTCCTCCCGTCGCCGCCATAGATCGTGCCGTATAGCGAGAAGAGCGCGCTGTTGGAGGCGATGTCCATCAGCTGCCCCGCCGCCGCCAAGGAGCCGCGCGGGCAGAAGTTGAACCCGGCGAGGAAGACCTCCCCGATATACTTCTCCTGCGCCTCCGCCGCCGGGGCGGAGGCCATGAGGGGGGCCAGCGCGGCCGCGGCCGCGATGAGCGTCATGCGCATTTTCTGTCCTTTCAGGGGTGGGTCAGGCCGCCTTGCGGCGGAGGGCGCCCAGCGCGCAGGGGCCGCCGAGGCCGAAGCAATCCTCGTCGCCGAGAGTGAGGGTGAGGCTGGCGGCCTAAGCCTGGCCAGCACTCAAGAGCGCGGCCGCGAAGGCGGGCCGCCAGAGGCGTTTGAAGGTCATTGCTGTCTCCCGAGGCCCCGCTCCGGGGCGTCTGGGGAACAACCCAGGCGTTAACGCGTCTGTTGTAATTGTAATCATACACGCATCGGTGGCGCCCCTGCGGCTTGACCTGCAGACGGCGCGCCGCGATCTTGCGGGCCGTCAAGACGGGAGCGTTCGATGCCGATTCTCTTCGGCGCCAAATGGGGCGCTTCGCAGTTCAACGGGACGCCGGGCGGCGTCGTGATCTGGAGCGTCGTCGGCGGCGGCAGGAGCGGCGTCTCAACGGCCTACGGCACGTCCCGCTCCGATTTCACGACAGCGCCGGAAGCGCTCGCCTCCTATGACGTCGCGGCGGTCCTGCGAGCCAGCTTCGCCGCCTGGACGGAGATCGCGGACATTGATTTCGTCCAGATCCGGGATGACGGCTCGCCGGTCGGCCAGGGGCTCGGCGCCGATATTCGCGTCGCGTTCGGAGAGATCGACGGCGTCTTCGGCGATACGCTGGCGCAGGCCTTCTTCCCGTTCGACCGGAACAATCCGCTCTCGGGGGACATTCTCGTCGATTCGGACGAGCGGCAGTTCTTCACCGACCCGACCCAGCTCCTCGGCGTCGTGACGCACGAGATCGGGCATTCCATCGGGCTCGAGCACATCACCGGCGTGCGCGCGCTGATGAATCCACGCATCAACGACATCTTCGAGCCGGTGGCGGACGATATCGAGGGCGCGCAGATCATCTACGGCCCGCAGGATGGCGCCACGGTCGAGATCGGTGTCGGCGCAGACGGTGATCTCTTTGTGGAGTTCGGCCCGGAAGGTCTCCGTATGCTCGGCGACGAGCGGAGCAACGAGATGGTCGGCGGCGCAGGCCGGGAGCTGCTGAAAGGCTTCTCGGGCGATGACCTGCTGCGCGGCCGCGCGGGTGACGATACGCTGAAGGGCGGCGGCGGCGACGATGCGCTGCGCGGCGGCGGCGGAGACGACCGGCTGGCCGGGCTCGCGGGCGACGATCTCCTCGGCGGCGCCCGCGGCGCAGACGTCGCGCGCGGCGGAGGGGGCGACGACCTTCTGCGGGGCGGCGGCGGGCAGGACAGTCTGATAGGCGGCGCCGGGGCTGACACGCTCGTCGGCGGCTCCGGGCGGGATCTTCTGGTCGGCGGTTCGGGCGCGGACACGTTTGTCTTCGGCGAGGGGGCGGGGCGGGACCGGGTGCGGGATTTCGCGCCAGGTCAGGACCTCATGGACTGGTCTGGCCATGCCGGCGTAGCGTCCCTCGCCGACCTCTCGATCAGCGACGGGGCGCAGGGCGCCGTCGTCTCGGACGGGGCCGGCTCGACCGTTATCCTGCTCGGCCTCTCCGCCGCGGCGCTTTCGGAGACGGATTTCCTCTTCTGACCTGCGGCTCAGGCCCGGTGATAGGGTCCGCCGGCGAGGATCGAAGCGGCGCGATAGAGCTGCTCGGCCAGCATCGCCCGCGCCAGCATGTGGGGCCAGACCATCGGCCCGAAGCTCAGCAGCCTGTCCGCCCGCGCGCGGAGCGCCTCGGAATGCCCGTCCGCCCCGCCGATCAGGAACGCCATCTCCCGCCGCCCGGAATCGCGCTCGGCGGCGAGGAGGGCGGCGAAATCCGGGCTCGTCATCGTGCGCCCCCGCTCGTCGAGCGCCACGGCGAAGGCGCCCTCCGGGATCGCCTCCTCGAGCAGCGCGCTCTCGCCCCTTCGCTTCCGGTCCTCGATCTCGACGAGCCGCGCCGGGCCGAGGCCGAGCGCGCGGCCCGTCGCGTCGAACCGCGCGAGCCAGTCCGCCGTCAGCGCCGCCTCCGGCCCCGACCGCGCGCGGCCGATGGCGAGCACGGAGACCCGCACCAACGCGGGCCGTCAGGCGTGGCCGGGCTTCGGGCGGGCGGCGTCCTGCTCCGGCGCCCACATCTTCTCGAGCTGGTAGAACTCGCGCACCTCGGGCCGGAAGATGTGGACGATCACGTCGCCGGCGTCGAGCAGCACCCAGTCTCCGGCGTTCTTGCCTTCGACGCGGGGGGCGCGGCCGAACTCGGCCTTGATCATCTCCATCAGCTTCTCCGTCAGCGCGGAGACCTGGCGGGAGGAGCGGCCGGAGGCGACGACCATGTGATCGGCCATGGCGGATTTCCCGCGGAGGTCGATCGTCACGACGTCCTCGGCCTTGTCTTCATCCAGCCGGGTGAGGATGCGGGAGAGAAGCGCCGCTTCCGGGGCGAGGGCCGCGGGCGGCAGGGGGCTCGGGCTCGTCATCGAGCCCGCATAGGTCCGTTCATGCAGAACGACGTCCTCCATCTGGTCGCGCCAAGGCGGCGCTTTATGAAGATAGCAAATCCGACGCCTTCTCTCAATGTCCGCAGGCGGTGCGCCGCGGGCGTTGGCGTCGGCGGCCGCGACGAGAGGTTTTTCGAGGAAACACAGATGTGAATGACGGTTTCGAGCCCAGTGTGACAATTGCTGCGCTATGCATCAGTGTCCGCTTTCAGGAGCGCAGATCGGGGAGAATATCGAGGATGCTTTCTCCAAGCATGCTTTCCTTCTTGAACCGGTTGGCCGTCAGGAGCTGCGAATACCCGTGAACGAGGCTCCAGAGGAACATCTGCTGCCGGGCCGCGACTTTCTCGGCATCACCGTCGAAGCGCCCGAAATCCTTGGAATTTTCTGCCAGTATCGCGAAACAGGCTCTCACATGGCGTAACAGTTCCGGATCGCTGGACGAGACCCGGTCGCGCGCGAACATCAGCTCGTACAGCGCCGGGTGATCCTGCGCAAACGCGACATAGCCCAGAAGCGCCGCGTTGCGGCGGGCATTGCGGTCCGCAGTGCCATCGATGCCCTTCCGCATATAGGTTTCCAGTTCGGCGTAACCCTCTGCCGCCAGCGCCGTCAGGAGCGCCGCCTTGCTTGGGAAATGGTTCTGCGGGGCTGTCGCGCTGACCCCTACGGCATCGGCACATTTGCGCAAAGACAGGTTGCTGTGACCCTCGGCCTCGAGCAGGCGCCTCGCTGCGGCCAGCAGGGCTTGCCGCAGATTGCCGTGGTGATAGCGCGTCGGTTCCTTCGACTCTGCCTTCATGTGAGCAGCGTAAAGTTTCCCCGGCTACTTGCGCAAGGTAGCCAGACCCTATATGTGCACTGTAAATATGCACTGCAAACATGGGGGTGGAGATGAGGGCGATCATGCTTTACGGACTGGCGGCGGTTGTCGGGCTTGCGGTTATGGCCGCAGCGTTCTGGTTCACGAACCCCTTCGGCATGCGGGACACGCTGGTGGCGCGAATGATCGTCAACATGCGCGTGGCCCCGGCGCGTCTGGACAACCCCAGGACACCCGCCGACTACGGCATGGAATACCAGGACGTCGAATTCGTGACCGCGGATGGCATCCGCCTGAGCGCGTGGGAAATCCGAGCCGCGTCACGTTCGGATCGGACGATCATCCTCAACCACCCGCTGACGACCACCCGTTACGGATCGGTCAAGGGTCTGGACGGGGTCGAGGCGGAATTCCTGCCGATGGTGCGGCACCTGCATGACGCCGGCTATAACGTCGTGATGTATGATCACCGGGGACAGGGCGAAAGCGACGGGGGGCTGGGCCGCCAATCGCGCGGTGTCGAGGCCCCCGTCGGCGCAGGCGTGACAGAATGGCAGGACGTTGTGGCCTCGCTGAATTACGTCACCAATCACCCAGATTTCGGTGATGACGGGATCATCTTCCTGTCGCAATGCATGGGCGCGAACGCAACCTTCCTTGCATGGCAAAACGCGCCGGAACTGTTTGCCAACCCGCGGATCCGGGCCGTGGTCGCCAACCAGCCGACGATTTCCTACAGCTTCACGGATCGCATCATCCGCGCGACCCTTGGGCTCGATATCGTTGATCGGGTCCAGCAGATCCAGCAAGACACCTACGGCTTTGGCTATGCGAACGCGCTGGAAACGGTCCCGAGCGTGACGGTGCCGATCCTGTTCGCTCAGGTCGAAGCAGACCGCTACACGTTTGACACCGCAACAGGACAGAACGACGTCCAGCAGATCATCGATGCCGCGACCGTCGAGACCGAGGCTATCTGGATCGGTCCCGATCATG
This sequence comes from Alphaproteobacteria bacterium, assembly GCA_030424705.1. Classification (GTDB taxonomy): domain Bacteria; phylum Pseudomonadota; class Alphaproteobacteria; order Rhodobacterales; family Rhodobacteraceae; genus Pikeienuella. The sequence continues at coordinate 5,001 of JAUHWJ010000133.1, forward strand.
AGCCCGCCTATGGCACGGGCATGCGGTTCGAGGCCTACACCTATTTCAACCACCACCCCGAGCAGCTTCTGGATTTCCTGGCGCGGCATTTCAGCGGCGCGTGACGAAGCAGGCCACCGTCTTGCATACTTGCAAACCAAGCAAGCGGACCGTCAGGTTCGCGTCTTGACAGTCCGCGCTGTTCCGCAAAGCCGCCCTAACTCCCGCCCCCCTTCTCACCTCCGCCTCACCCGAACGCCTCCGGCCGTATCTCCCGCGCCATCGCGTCGAGGACGGCGTTGGCGAGGCCGGGCTCCTTGCCCTCTGCGAAGAAGGCGCGCGCCACGTCCACATATTCGGTGATGACGACCTTCGGCGGCGTCTTCGGCTCGCCGAAAAGCTCGCCCCCCGCGGCGCGGAAGAGCGCGCGGAGCGTCGCGTCCACCCGGCCGAGCGGCCATTTGTCCACCAGCACCCGGTCCGTCAGCTGGTCGATCTCCGCCTGCCGGTCCACGGCGTGGGAGAGGAGGCGGCGGAAGAGCGGGATGTCCGCGTCGCGGTATTGCTCCCCGTCCAGCTCCGCGCCGATCCGGTGCGCCTCGAACTGGTCGCGCACCGTCTTCAGCGGCTGTCCGCTCAATTCCATCTGGTAGAGCGCCTGCACCGCGGCGAGGCGGGAGGCGGAGCGCATCAGTCGCGCCTCGGCGCCCTTCGGCGACTGGACCTCGCGCGGGCTCATACGCCGCCGACGAGCGGATCGCCCGCCACCATGAACTCCCCCGGCCGCCCGCCGCGCGGGGCCGAAAAGCGGCGCTTCAGCGCGAGGAGGTGCAGCGCCGCCTCCGCCGCTCCGCCGCCCTTGTTCATGCGCGCCGGGTCCGCCCGGACCTCCGCCTGCGCCTGATTTTCAACGGTCAGGACGCCGTTGCCGATGCAGAGCGCCCGGTCGATCCCGAGCAGGGCGAGCGCGCGGGAGCTGTCGTTGCACACCGTCTCGTAATGCGTCGTCTCCCCCCGGATCACGCAGCCGAGCGCGACGAAGGCGTCATAGCGCCCCTCCGCGAGGCGGATCGCGGTCGGGATCTCCAGCGCGCCCGGAACCTCGATCAGCTCATGCGAAGCGCCCG
>JAUHWJ010000134.1 GCA_030424705.1 Alphaproteobacteria bacterium
ATCCCGTTGAGGGCGGACATGATGTGCTCGGAGATGCGGTTGTTGAGGACGCCCTTGCCCTCGATCACGTCGCGCTTCTCCGCGTTGAAGGCGGTCGCGTCGTCCTTGAAATACTGGATGTAGGTTCCGGGCTCGGGCCCCTCGTAGAGGATTTTCGCCTTGCCTTCGTAGACCATCCTGCGGCGGGCCATGCGGGGCTCCTTCCCGGGAAGCCAAAAGGGAATCGGGCGCGGCTTGGATGTCGCCGCGCCCGTCGGGCGGCTTATAGGCTCATGCCGGGGGGGCCGCAAGGAGAGGCGGCGCTTGCGCTCCCGCCGCCGCTCCGCCACTTTCCGCTCCGGGAGCGGCGGAAAGGTGAGACGATGCTGAAATCCCTGTTCCGCTTCCTCCTTGGCCTCTTCCTCCTCGCCGTCGCCGCGGCGCTCCTCGCCGCCGTGCTCGTGGTGGAGCGAAGCCCGTCCCTCCCCGAATCCCCGCCGCCCGGCCCGGAGGACGTGCTGGCCGCGCGCGGCTTCTCTCAATCGGTCAAGCGCGCGCTGGCCGGGGAGAGCGATGCGGAGCCGGTAGTGGTTACCGAGGCGCGGTTCAACAGCATGGTCCGGCTCGGCGCGCGCCTTCTCCCCGGTTTCCGCGGGCGCGTGACGCTGGAGGAGGGCGCGGTGCTCGGGGAGGCGTCGGCTCCCGTGCCCTTCACCGGCGGCGCGCTCTGGGTGAACGCCTCGGCGACCGCGCCGGAATTCGAGGGCGAATTCGCCCTCGGCTCCCTCCGCGTCGGGCGGCTGAGCCTCCCGCCGGGCCTCTCGCTCGAAGCCGGGCGCCTCGCGGCCAATCTCCTCTTCGGGAACGGAGTGGGGGACACTGTGGCGGGCGCCGCCACAAGGCTCGAGGTGGAGGGGGATGCGGCCTCGATCACCCTCGCGATCCGGCAGGTCGGCGGCAACCGGGTCGCCCGCGGCGTCTTCGGCGCCCTACGCGGCTCCGCCCTGCCGCCGCCCGAGGCCGTCGAGCGCGAAATGGCGCGCATCGCCCGGGCGATGGCGCGGGGCGAGTTGCCGGCGGAGGGCAGTTTCGTCCCGTATATCCGCTTCGCCCTCGCCTCGGCGCTGGACTCGGTCGCGGCGGAGGGGCCGGCCGAGGCCTACACCGCCTCGATCCTCGCTCTCGCCTCTCTATGCGGCGCGCGGGATTTCACGACCGTCATCGGCGGCCTCGTCGATCACAGGGTCGAAGCCGGTTTCGAAGAGGCTGATTGCAGCCCCCTGACCCTCAACGGGCGGGTTGACAGCCGGCGCCATTTCATCACCGCCGCCGCCGTCCAGGCCGCCTCCAACCGCGGCTATTCCGTCACCCTCGGCGAGTTCAAGGAGTTGCATGACATCGCCGCCGCCGGCGGGTTCGACTTTTCGGACATCGCCGCGAACAATTCCGGCATCCGGATGTCGAACCGGATGATGGCCGCGCCGGCCGCGGAATGGCCCGCGCTCCTCGCCCGGATCGGGGAGGAGAGCGACGTCATCATCGACTATGCCGGCCTGCCTTCTATCATGTCGGACGAAGAGTTCCGCGCCCGCTTCCGAGATCTCGACAGCGAGGCCTACGTCGCAATGCTGGCGGAGATCGAGGCGCGGATCGACCGGCTGCCGCTCCACCGAAAGGAATAGCGCGGCGGGCTCACCCGCCCGCCGCCTCCCGCCGCTCCTCCAGCTCCAGCCATTCCTCCTCCGCCGCCTCCAGCGCCGCGCGCCGCTCGGCGAGCGCCTCCGTCGCCTTGGCGAATTTCTTCGGCTCGCGGGAAAAGAGCTGTGGGTCGGCGAGGAAATCCTCAAGTTTGGCGATCTCCGCCGAAAGCCGCTCCATCTCCGCCGGGAGGACGGAGAGGCGGTGCGTTTCCTTGAAGCCGAGCTTCTTCCCCGCCGGCTTCTCCGCGGCGACGTGGCGCGGCTCCGCCTTCGGAGCCGGCTTCTCCGGCTTCGCCGCCGCCGGCCCCTCGCCACGCTGGCTACGGTAGTCGGACCAGCCGCCGGCATATTCCACAGCCGCGCCGTCGCCTTCGAGCGCGATCACCGAGGTCGCGACCCGGTCGAGGAAGTCGCGGTCGTGGCTGACGAGCAGCGCTGTTCCCTCATAATCCGCCAGCAGCTCCTGCAGGAGGTCCAGCGTCTCGATGTCGAGGTCGTTGGTCGGCTCGTCGAGGACGAGGAGGTTCGACTCCCGCGCCATTATCTTCGCCAGCAGGAGCCGCGCCCGCTCCCCGCCCGAAAGCGCGGAGACGGGGCCGCGCGCCTGCCCCTCGTCGAAGAGGAAGGACTTGAGATAGCCGACCACATGCTGCGGCCGCCCGCGCACCATCACCTGGTCCGACCGTTCCTTCGGCCCGCGAAGGTCCCCCTCCGTCAGCGTCTCCCAGAGCGACTTTTCCGGGTCCAGTGCAGCGCGGTTCTGGTCGAACCGGGCGATCACGAGATTGGAGCCGAGCCGCACCCGCCCCTCGTCCGGCTCCAGAAGGCCGGTGAGCATGTTGAGCAGCGTCGTCTTCCCCGCCCCGTTCGGGCCGACGAGCGCCACCCGGTTCCCCCGCCCGATCCTCGTCGAGAAGGGACGGAGGATCGTCCGCTCGCCGAAATGCTTCGCGATCCCGACCGCCTCGATCACCAGCTTGCCCGAGGCGGCGCCGGCGGAAAGCGCCATCGCCGCGCGCCCCGTCTCTGCGATCTGCGCCGCCCGGCCCTCGCGCAGCTCCGCCAGCCGCCGCACTCGGCCCTGGTTGCGCGTGCGGCGGGCGGAGATGCCTTCCACCGCCCAGCGCGCCTCCGCCTTGATGAGCCGGTCGAGCTTGTGCCGCGCCGCCCGCTCCTCCTCCAATGTCTTGTCCCGCCAGTCCTCGAACCCCTCGAACCCGCGGGAGACGCGGCGGCACTCCCCCCGGTCGAGCCAGAGCGTCGCGCGGGAGAGGCGGGAGAGGAAGCGCCGGTCATGGCTGATGAGGATGTAGGCGGACTGCGCAGCCGCCAGCGTCTCCTCGAGATATTCGATGCAGGCGATGTCGAGATGGTTGGTCGGCTCGTCGAGCAGCAGGAGGTCCGGCTCGCCGGCGAGGCAGCGGGCGAGCGCGGCGCGCCGCCGCTCGCCGCCTGAGGCGGTCTCGGGCGGGGCCTCCGCCTTCACCTGGAGCCCGTCCATCGCCATCTCCGCCCGCCAGCGCTCCTGCGCCGGCAGGTCCGCCGCCGCAAAGTCGCCGAGCGTCGCGTAGCCGGCGAAGTCCGGCTCCTGAGGCAGATAGGCGATCGCCGCGCCGGGCCTCGCGAAGCGCGTCCCCGCATCCGGCTCCACGAGCCCGGCGACGATCTTCAGCAGGGTCGATTTCCCCGCCCCGTTCCGCCCGACGAGGCAGAGCCGCTCCCCCGGCGAGACGGAGAGGGAGAGATCGGTGAAGAGCGCGTTCGGCCCGAAGCCGAGCGTCACGCCGTCGAGGGTCAGGATCGGGGGCTGGGCCATGCGCGCCGGGTAGCGCCCGGCGCGCCCCTGCGCAAGGGCTCAGCCGTCGCGGCGATTCCGGTTGCCGACACTCTTGCGAACGAAGAAGCTTTTCCGGCGGCGCCGGCGCCCGGCGGCTTGACCATGACAGGGGACGATACGGATGAGCCTTAAGGAACTCATGGATGATGCGCGCGAGAAGGCCTATGCGCGCGGCGCAGGCGACCGGGCCCGAAGCGCAGTCAAAATGAAGTTCCGAAAGTGGAAAAAGCCGCGCAACGTGGTCAAGACCGCAGCTTCCGCAGCAGGAGCCGCCATCCCCGTTCCGGTCCTCGCCAACGTCGTAGACTATCTGGTGAACATCGCCGTCAGCCAGGTTGAGGAGCGGGTGGCGGCGAAGAAGCTGAAAACGGCGAACACGCTGGCCTCTGAGGTCAAGCACGAAATCAAGTCTCTCAATGTTTCTGAGCTGGACGCTCAGCGATACAAGGTCACCGAGCGGATGAAGATCTACCGGGCCTTGATGACCGGAAACGTCGCCGAAGGCGCTCCCTGCGAGAAGGCGTTCATGATGCTATACAGCAGGTATCGCGCCGAAGCGCGGAACGAGAAGCTCCGGGGAAGCGCGACGGCCCTGCGCGACATTGCGAGCAAGATCGTGGAATGGTGTGACGAGATCGAGAATGCACTCCGGCAAGGCGATCAAGCGCTGGAGGAGACGGCCGGGCGTCTCATCGGTGACAACCATCCGGATGGCGTCTGCGGCCCGCAATGCATCTACAAGCCGCCGACGGAATTGCGGAATTCCTTTGGGTACCAGAAACTGTAGAGGCGGCTCCCTGGCTTCTCTCCCCGGCGCAAGGGCTCAGCCGCCGCGGCGGAACGGGCCTCCCGGCCCCTGGAAGTCCGGGTTGGTGGGCGGCGTCAGCTTCGCCATGAAGCTCGCCAGCCGCCGGCCGAAATCCGGGTCCGAAGGCACGGGCGAGCCCGCAGCGACGAATACCGCCTCGGTGACGGGCCGCCCCGCGCTGGAGCAGAAGGCGCCGAGGATGCGCAGCTCCGATCCCGCCACGCCCCCCCGCGCCTCGCCCGAGCAGGCCTTCCGCGGCGTCGTTCCGCTTTGCGGCGCGATGACGAGCACGAGATGGGGGCCGGTGCGCGCCGTCGTCGCGGCGCGGATCGTGCGGGGGTTGAAATAGGCCGGGAGCCGGATCGCCGACGCGATCTCCTCCGGCCCCGCGCCGTCCCGCGTCGCGCCGAGGATGGCCGCCTCGCCCCCGGCTCCGGCGAAGACGGAGACGTATTCGGGCTGATAGTTCGGGTCGATATAGTCCTGGATCACCAGGTCGGCGGAAGCCGGCCCGGTCGTGCAGGCCGAGGCCGCGAGCAGCGCGCCTGCGGCGAAGACGCCGACAAATCTCTTCATGGTCGATCCTCCTTGCCCCCGTTCCGTTCAAGATGGGGCGAAGGTTTCACGGCGGAAAGCCCGGATGCCGGCGGCGTGACATAAGTCTCAGAGGTCCGCGTGGAATTCCTCGATCAGATGCCGGACGACGGCGCGCCCCGCCTCCGCCGCATCGCCGCTCGCCGCCTTCGCCGCCTCGAAGACGGCGCGTTGCCGGTCGGCGCCGTTGCCGGCCTCCGCGATCCGCAGCATACCCTCGACCTCGACCAGCGAGCCGAGCGCCGCCGCGTCCTCCTCCACAAGCTCGACCAGCTCCTCCGCCAGCTCCGGGAAGGGGACGATGGCGCCGCGGCCGAAATCGATCAGCCCTTCCGCCATGCCATAGCGCTGCGCGCGCCAGCGGTTCTCCGCGATCAGGAACCGGTCATACATCCGCCAGCGCTGGTTCTTCGTCTTGAGCCGCCAGAGCATCCGCATGATCGCCTGCGTCGCCGCGGCGATGGTCACGGCGTCCTCCAGCCGCGGGCAGACGTCGCAGATGCGGCTTTCGAGCGTGGGGAAGCGGTGGGAGGGGCGAAGATCCCACCAGATCTTCGAGCCGTCCTCGATGATCCCGAGATCGATCAGCGTGGTGAGCATCCGCTCATAGTCCGCCCAGCTCGCGACCTGGGGCGGGAGCCCGGTGCGGGGCAGGTTGTCGAAGACCGTGAGCCGGTAGGAGGAAAGCCCCGTATCCCGCCCCTGCCAGAAGGGGGAGGAGCAGGACATGGCCAGAAGGTGAGGCAGGAAATAGCTCATCTGCGGCATGAGGTCGGTGCGGAGCGCGTCGTCGTCCAGCCCGACATGAACGTGCATCCCGCAGATGAGGAGCCGCTCCGCCACCCCTCCGAGCGCGCGCTGAAGCTGATGATAGCGGTCCTTGTCCGTATGCCGCTGGTCCTTCCAGTCCGCGAACGGGTGGCAGGAGGCGGCGACGGGGGCGAGGCCGTAATTCCTCGCCTCCCGCGCGACGACGGAGCGGAGCCGCTTCAGCTCCTCCCGCGCCTCTTTCGGCCCGGCGCAGACGGCCGTGCCGATCTCGATCTGGCATTGCAGGAACTCGGGAGAGACCTGCCCCTCCAGCTCCGCCGCGCAGGCCGCCATCAGCCCCTCCGGCGCCTCCGCGAGGGAGAGGCTTTCGAGGTCGACGAGGAGGTATTCCTCCTCGACGCCGATGGAGAAGGCGG
>JAUHWJ010000135.1 GCA_030424705.1 Alphaproteobacteria bacterium
CCCGCACGCCCGCCGGCCGCGGGGCGCGGAAGGCCGCCGCCATCCGGTCATAGACGGCGCGCTGCCCGGCGATATCGAGGCTCGCCGCGTCGGGCGGGTAATGCCGCGCCGTCTCCCGGATGAAGGCCCTGATGCCGTCGTCGAGCAGCGCGTCGTAATCGGGCATGGCTCAGCGCCTCTCGGTCTCGCGGATGCGCTTCGCGCCGAGCCAGCCGACGAGGATGCTCGGGGCGTTGGTGTTCCCGGCGATGAGGTTGGGGAAGATGGAGGCGTCGCAGACGCGGAGGCCTTCGAGCCCGCGCACCCGCAGGTCCGGGTCGACGACGGAGCTTTCCGGGTCCGTCCCCATCCGCAGCGTCGAGGAGGGGTGATAGACGGTGCCGGAGCGTTCGCGGATGTCGGCGATCAGCGCCTCGTCGCTTTCGACGGCGGGGCCGGGGCGCAGCTCCTCCGCGATCACGGCGCGCATCGGCGCGGTGGCGGCGAGGCGGCGGAGGAAGCGGGCGCCTTCCAGCATCTCCGCCATGTCCCGCTCGTCCGCGAAGGCGCCGGCGCGGATGCGGGGCGGCGCGAAGGGATCGGGCCCCGCGAGCCCGATCTCCCCCCGGCTCCAGGGCCGCGCGTTGGAGAGGCCGAGGCTCATGCCGGAGAACGGGTCCGGCGTCAGCAGCGGTCGCTCGCCAGGGCGCGGGATGAGGGTGGAGAAGGCCTGGAAATAGAGCTGCATGTTCGGCCGCGCCCGTTCCGGCGAGGTGCGGAAGAAGCCGCCGCCGTGGTTAACGGACTTCGCGAGCGGCCCGGTTCCGAAGAGGAGCCAGCGGAGGCCGGCGCGAACCTTGCCGAGGAGGGGGCGGAGCTCGTCGTTATAGGTCGGCGCGTTCGCCCGGTAGGTGTGGTTGAGCCCGAGATGGTCCACCATGTTCCGCCCGACATGGGGATGGTCTAGGAGCGGCGCTATCCCGTGCGCGGCGAGGTCCGCGGCGGGTCCGATTCCGGAGAGCATCAGAAGCTGCGGTGAATTCACCGCCCCGCCGGCGAGGATCACCTCCCGCGCCGCCCGCGCCTCCCCCTCCCGCCCGTTCCGGCGGAACGCGACGCCTGTGGCCCGCCGCCCTTCGAAGAGGATCCGCGTCGCCTGCGCCCCCGTCCAGACGGTCACGTTCCGGCGCCGCATGGCGGGGCGGAGGAAGGCGCGGGCGGCGGAGTTCCGCCGCGCGCCGCGGATCGTCATCTGGTAGGTTCCCGCGCCCTCCTGCGTCGCGCCGTTGAAATCCGGGTTGTGCGGGAGCCCCGCCTCCGCCGCGGCGGCGACGAAAGCGTCGCAGAGCGGGTGCAGGTCCCGCCGGTTGGCGGAGATGAAGAGGGGGCCGCCCTTGCCGCGCCATTCGTCGCCCCCCGCTTCATTGTCCTCGATCTCGCGATAGGCTTCCCGCGCCGCCTCCCAGCCCCAGTTCGGGCCGGCCGCGGCGCCCCAATCCTCGTAATCCTCCCGCCCGCCCCGCGCCCAGACCATCGCGTTGATCGAGCTGGAGCCGCCGAGGATCTTCCCCCGCGGCCAGTAATCGGGCCGTCCGCCAAGGCCCGGGTCGGGCTCCGTCAGATAGGCCCAGTTCACCGCAGGGTCGAAGAAGAGCTTGCCGTAGCCAAGCGGCATCTGGACGAAGAAGCGCCGGTCGCTTCCCCCCTCCTCGATCACGAGGACGGAGCGCGCGCCGTCCGCCGAGAGCCGCTCCGCCAGAACGCAGCCGGCGGAGCCCGCGCCGACGATCACATAGTCGAACATTGGCGCGGCCATGATCTCAGGCGCCGCCCTTCATCACGTCATGGTAGAGCGCGCCATAGCCGCTCGGCCGCCATTCCCCTTCCCGCGCCGCGACATGTCTTGCGCCCGCGAGCCAGGCCGGTTCGACCTCCACGCCCCAGCCCGGCGCGTCCGTCACCGTCACGGCGCCGTCCTCCACGCGGAACGGGTCGCCGCGGAAGAGGCCGCGCTGCCAAGGGTAATAGTCGTCCCCCTCGATGGAGAATTCGAGGAAGGGCCCCGCATTCGGGATCGCGCGCAACAGGTGCATCGTCGCGATGGTGACGAGGGAGAGGTTGGCGCTGTGCGGCGTGCAGGTCAGCCCCGCCGCCGCGCCCATCGCCGCGACTTCCAGCGTGCGGGCGAGGCCGCCGAGATACATGACGTCAGGCTGGATCACGTCCACCGCCCGCATCGCGATCATGCGGCGCCAGAGGAAAAGGTCCCAGTCCTGCTCCCCGCCAGTGACGTCGAGCGAGAGCGCGTCCGCCACCGCCTTCGTCGCCTCGAGGTCGCGCCAGGGCACAGGCTCCTCGTAATGGACGATGCCGGCATCCTCCAGCATCCGCCCGACCTCGATGGCGCGGGGGACGGAGAAGGCGGAATTGGCGTCCACCATCAGCGCCGCCTCGCCGCGGAGCGCGGCGGACATTGCGGAGACGATCGCCTCCGTCCGGCCCGGCCACTGGTCCACATCCGCGCCGCATTCGGCCCCGATGCGGAACTTCGCCGCGCCGAAGCCCTGCTCCCCGCAGAGCCGGGCGAGCCGCTCCGCCTCCGCCTCCGGCGTTATGTCCCTCCGCATGGAGCTCGCATAGGCGCGGACGGGGCCGGGCGCGCCGCCGATCAGCGCGGCGACCGGCTTGCCCTCCCGCTTCCCCCGCAGGTCCCAGAGCGCGGTGTCGAGCCCGGCGAGGGCGCGCATGAGGTAGCTGCCGGGGTACTTGTGCTCCATCCGCTCGACGAGGCTGACGAGCCCGCCGATATCCAGGTCCTCCGCGCCGAGCGCCCAGGGGACGACCTGCCGGTGGAACACATCCGCCGTGATGTCGGCGTTGTAGGGGGCCGTCTGCCCCCAGCCGGTCTCCCCGTCTTCCGTCGTCGCCTTCACGAAGGCGACGAACTCGTTCGACCAGGTTTCGAGCGCGACGATGCGGGGCATGGGCAGGGTCCGGCGGGAGGGAGGCTCCGCGTTCCTAGCCGCTTCCGCGCCGTCGCGCCACGGGGTGTTTCGGGCAGTTTACTCCGCGGGCGCGGCCATCTCCGTCAGGTTGGGCGCGCCGGCGCCTGGCAGGCTCTCCCCGCCGCCCATCGCCGCGAGCGCGAAGAGCGCGGCGGCGAAGAGGGCGAGGAGGGCGCCGAGGCGGCGGCGGTCCTCCGAAGGCCCCGCCGCGCCTTCGCGCTGTCGAACGGCGCGGCTTTCTATCGTTCCGTATCGCATGATCCGTCTCCATGGTCCTGCGGCCCGAGGGGCCGACTGCTCATGGAGATGGACGCGAAAGATCAATTCCGGAAACGAATGTATTTCATCGTTTCCATCATTTTCGGTGATGCCCTGACGAGCGCCTCAGACCCGCCAGCCCACCGCCTCCGGCTCATGCGCGCCGAGGCCTTCGGCGAGCGCCCGCGCCATCTCGCGGAAGCGCGCCGCCTCCGGGCCTTCGGGCTTCGAGGCGACGATGGGCGTACCCCCGTCCGAGGTCACGCGGAGGTCGAGCGTCAGGGGCACGCGGCCGAGGAAGGGCGCGCCGATCCGCTCCGCCTCCGCCTCCGCGCCGCCATGGCCGAAGATCTGCGTCTCGTGCCCGCAATTCGGGCAGCAGAAGGTCGCCATGTTCTCGATCACGCCGAGGATCGGGATCTTGATCTTCTCGAACATGTCGATCGCCTTCCGCGCGTCGATCAGCGCCACGTCCTGCGGGGTGGAGACGACGACGGCGCCGGAGAGCTTCGTCTTCTGGGAAAGCGTCAACTGCACGTCGCCCGTTCCGGGCGGAAGATCGACGATCAGGAAGTCGAGCGGGGCCCAGTTCACCTGATAGAGCATCTGCGTCACCGCGCTCATCAGCATCGGGCCGCGCCAGATCACGCTCTCACGCTCGCCGGTGAGGAAGCCCATGGACATGCATTTGACGCCGAAGCCGCGCATCGGCTCGATGTTCTGCCCGTCCGGGGAGGAGGGGCGGCCCGCGATGCCGAGGAGGCGGGGCTGCGAGGGGCCGTAGACGTCCGCATCGAGCAGCCCGACGCGCCAGCCCTCCATCGCGAGCGCGACGGCGAGATTGGCGGAGATTGTGGACTTGCCGACGCCGCCCTTGCCCGAGCCCACGGCGACGATGCGGGCGACGCCGGGCACGACCCCGCCCTGCGGCGGCGCCGGCGGCGGGCGGAGCGGCTTGTCGCCGGGCTTCGCACGGGTGCCGAGATCGGGCGGCGCGCCTTTGGGAGCGGAGGGCGTATCGGAATGCGCCGTGAGCGCCGCGATGACGGAGGTAACGCCGGGAACCGCCTTCGCCGCCGCCTCCGCCGCCTGCCGCAGCGGCTCCAGCGCCGCGCCCCGCGCCGGGTCCACTTCGAGCGCGAAACGCACGGCCCCGGCCTCGACCGTGAGGCCGACGACCATGCCGGAGGTCACGATGTCCCGCCCGTGGCCGCCTGAATCCGTGACGGCGGAAAGCGCCTTCAGAACGTCCTCGCGTCTCGCGTCCGCCATGTCGCCTCCCGAAAGCGTTCATATTCGGATGCTAGATAGCCTTCGGGGCGCCGCTCCGCCACCGGCCTGTTCGGCGCGTGACGAAGCGCGCACGAATCCGGGCCGGGGCGGCGCAAAATCGGTTGCCCCGTTCGCGCGGCCTTGCGACAAACGGGGCGCAACCGGGGGGAAGAAACGGATGCCGCAGCCTTTGCTGACGGTTGAGGGACTGACCATCGCGTTCGGCGCGGGCCGCTCCGCCGTGCGCGTGGTCGATGACGTCTCCTTCGCCGTGCGGCGGGGGGAGACGCTGGCGCTCGTCGGCGAATCGGGCTCGGGCAAGACGCTGACGGGCAAGGCCCTGCTCGGCATCCTGCCGAAAGGCGCGGCGATCACCGCCGGCCGGGCGATCCTCGCCGATGACGGCCGGGAGACGGACCTTCTCGCGCTCGACCCCGCCGCGCTCCGCAAGGTGCGGGGCAAGCGCGTCTCGATGATCTTCCAGGAGCCGATGAGCTCCCTCTCCTCGCTCCACACGATCGGAAACCAGGTGGGGGAGGCCGTGCGCCTCCATACCGATCTTCGCGGCGCGGCGGTCAAGGCGCGCTGCCTCGAAACTTTCGCCGCCGTCGGCTTCCCGGACCCGGAGCGCGCCTTCGGCGCTTATCCGTTCGAGCTTTCGGGCGGGCTCCGCCAGCGCGCGATGATCGCGATGGCGATGGTCTGCCGCCCCGCGCTGATGATCGCGGACGAGCCGACGACCGCACTCGACGTGACGACGCAGGCGACGGTGCTCGACCTCATCAAGACGCTCCAGCGCGAAACCGGCATGTCCGTCGTGATGGTCACGCATGATCTCGGCGTCGTCGCCAACATGGCGGACAGCGTCGTCGTTCTCCGCAAGGGCAAGGTTGTGGAGAGCGGCCCGGCCCGCGCCGTGCTGAAGACGCCCGGCCACGGCTACACCAAGAAGCTGATCAACGCCGCGCCGGAGATCCCCGAGAATCTGGAGCCGCGCTGCGCCCCTTCGGAGGATTTCATCCTCCGCGCCCGCCACCTTTCGAAGACTTATCCCGGAAAGGCGCAGGGCCTCGGCCGCGTCTCCCCGCCGGTGAAGGCGGTGCAGGACGTGCGGATCGACCTCCGGCGGGGGGAGACGCTGGCCATCGTCGGCGAATCCGGCTCCGGCAAGTCCACCGTCGCCAAGCTCATGCTTCAGGCGGAGCGGCCGGACCCCGGCGCCTCCGTCCTGTTCCGCGGCGCGGACGGCGTGGAGGTGGACGTGGCGGCGCTCAGGGGGGACGAACTCCGCCATTTCCGCCGCAAGGTGCAGATCGTCTTTCAGGACCCGTTCTCCTCCCTCTCCCCCCGCATGTGCGTGCGGGACATCCTGACGGAGCCGCTCCGCGTCCACGGCGTCGGCACGGGGCGGGAGCAGCGGGAGCGGGCGGCGGACCTGATGGAGCGCGTCGGCCTTTCCGCCGACCATCTCCAGCGCTTTCCGCACGCCTTTTCCGGCGGGCAGCGGCAGCGCATCTCCATCGCCCGCGCCCTCGCCCTCGGGCCGGAGCTGATCGTCTGCGAC
>JAUHWJ010000136.1 GCA_030424705.1 Alphaproteobacteria bacterium
AGCCTCGGCTCTGGGCGCCAGCGCCGCCGCGCTGACGGGGCGGAGCCCTGCGCCCGTGACGCTCTGGCTGCCGCCCTCGCGGGTGCTCGCCGTGGTGGCGGAAGCGGGCGGCGCGGCGGCGGAGCGGGCGGTGGAGGCCGCCTCGCCGGCGCCGCTTGCGGACCTCGTCGTGACCCTCGACGCACAGGGCGGCGTCGCTGCGGCGGCGGAGCGGAGCGTCGTCGAGGAGGCGGCGGAGTATGCGCGGCTCTGGGGCTTCGCGCCGCTCAGGGTTTCGACGAATCCTGACGCGCGGCCGGAGCTTGCGGCCTTCCCGCGCGGGCCGGACTTTCTCCCGCCTCCGCCGGAGCCGACCGCGCCTGCGGCTCCGGCCCCTTCGGTCGCGGCGGCGCCCGCTCCCGTTCCGTCCATGCGGCTGCGGATCAGGGGGGCGGCGCTCTTCGCCGGCCTCGTCGGGCTGGCGGCCGCGGCGGCCTTCTGGCTGGCGCCGCAGGGACGGGACGAGGCGCCCTTCGCCGCCGCGCCGCCACCGCCGCCCGCGCTTTCGGCGCCTGTCGTAGTCGTTCAGGCCGCCGCCCCGGCCATACTGTCGCCCGCCCCGACCGCGCCGACCCCGGACGGCGTTCCCGAGCCGGCGCGGAGCGCTGCGCCGCCCGCCCACGTCGCCATGACGGAGCCGCACGAGGCGCCGGTCACGCCGGAGGCCCCGCCGCCGCCGGCCGCCGCTTCGCCCGCGCCGGAAGCCGCTGCGCCGCCGCCGGCTCCCGCTGCCCCCGCCGCGCCGGAGCCGGTCGCGGACGAGCCGCCGGCGCCGGAGCCTCCGGCCGACACGGCGCTCGCCGCTGCGGAGGAGGCCGCCGCGCCGGAAGCCGAGGCGGAGGAGCCGCCGGGGCCGGGCGCAGTGGCGCGCGCGCCGCGCCCCGGGGCGCGGCCCGACCATCTCGACATGACGCCGACGGACCGGGCGCTCGCCCTCGCGCCCGCGCCAAAGGCGCGCCCGAAGGGGCTTGCGCCGCTGCGGGAGCCGGCGGCGCAGCCGCGGGCGGAGACGGCCCGCGCGGCGCCTTCGGGCCCGATCGGGGACGAGGAAGGCGAGGAGGCCGGGATCGCGGAGGCGCCGCGGCGGAGCGCGCCGACGGGCGCCGGCGTCGCGGCGGCGGCGACCTTGCAGGACGCGATACGGCTCGACGACATGGCGATGATCGGCGTCTTCGGCGCGGCGGACGCGCGCCGCGCGCTGCTGCGGATGCCCGACGGGCGGGTGCACCGCGTCACCTCGGGTTCGGTTGTGGACGGCTGGGTCGTCTCCCGCATCGAGGCGGGCTCGATGCGGCTGACGCGCGGGGGGGAGGCGCGGACGCTCGACCTCACGCAGTGAGGGCGCGCCAGGCCTCCCATTCCTCCGGCGTGTCGAGATCGGTGCGCGCGGCGCGCCCCGCAAGGGGCAGAAGCCGCACGCGCTCGGGATGCGCGGCGAGGATGGCGCGGGCCCCCTCGTCGCCTTCGAGCCCGCGCAGCGCCTCGAAGAAGCGGCGGCCGAAGAGGACAGGGTTGCCTGGCTCCCCGGCGGCGGAGGCGGCGCGCACGATCTCCCGCCCCTCCTCCGGGTCGAAGGCGGCGAGGAGCGAGTCGATCTCCTTCGCCCCGATCTCCGGCATGTCCGCGAGCGCGACGAGCGCGGCCTTCGCCTCGGGCGCGAGCGCTGCCATGCCGGCGCGGATCGAGGCGCCCATGCCCTCCGCCGCCGCCGGGTTCTCCACGATCCGGAGGCCGAGGCCGGAGAGCGCGGCGCGGCGCGCCTCGTCTCCGGGCCGAAGCACCACCACCACCTCGTCCGCCCGGCTCGCCAGCAGCGCTTCGGCGGCGCGGCGGAGGAGGGGCGCGCCGGCGACTGGTTCGAGCAGCTTGTCCGCCCCGCGCATGCGGCTCGACGAGCCCGCGGCGAGGAGAAGGGCGGAGACGAAGGGACGGCCCGCCGGCGCCGCGCCCTCCCGCGGTTGCGGGCGGGAGGGGATTTCCTTCAGGAGCCCGCCGACAGCCATCGCCTCTATCTCCGCCCCGGTCACGGGGAGGCCTGCGACGATGCGCTCCAGCGCCCAGTCCGCGCCGTTGAGCTTTGGGGAGCGGGCGCAGCCCGGCAGGCCGAGCACGGGCCGCCCGCCGAGCGCGCCGGTGAAGAGGAGGTTGCCGGGGTCCACCGGCATACCGAACCGGTCGATCCGCCCGCCGGCGGCGACGACCGAAGCCGGGGCGACATCCCGCCGGTCGGACGTCGCGGAGCCGCCGAGGATGAGGATGAGGTCGCCCTCCGCCGCCGCAACGGCCGCGGAGAGCGCGCCCGTCTCGTGCGGGGTGACGACGGGCTCGCCCGCCTCGACCCCGAGCGCGGCAAGGCGCGCGAGGATCGCCGCGGCGCCCTTGTCGATGAGGGAGGGCTTCATCCCTTCCGTCCGCGTCAGAACGAGCGACGCGCGCATCGGGCGGAAGGGATGGAGCGAGATCGCGCCGGAAAGGAGCGCAGCCGCCCGCCGCGCCGCCTCCGCTGGGGCGGCGTAGGGGATGATCTTCACCGTCGCGAGCATGGCGCGGGGCGCGACGCGGGCGTAGTCGGGCAGGGTGGCGATCGTCACCGCCTCGTCCACCCGGTTGGCGGCGAGCAGAGCTTCGGCGTCCACCCGGATCACGCCGGCCGCCTCCGCATAGAGGTTCACGCGCCCGGTGAAGGGAGCCGAGAGCGAGAGATGCGGCCCGGCGAGCGGCGCGGCGACGAGCGCCGCCGCCTCGTCCTCTCCCAGATCCTCCGGCCCCGGCCGCGCTACCCAGACCGTCCCGACCCCCGAAGCGGCGAGCGCCGCCGCCCCCTCAGCGTCCAGCCGCTCCCCCTTCGCGAAGCGGCGCGCGCCGGCGCGGACGGAATGGGCGAGCATCGCCCCGGCGGCCTCCGCGACGGGGACGGGGCCGAACTCCATCAGGACGCCCCGCGAAGCCGCGCCGTCACCTCCGCCATGATCGAGACGGCGATCTCGGCCGGGGATTTCGCGCCGATGTCGAGCCCGACCGGCGCATGGATGCGCGCGATCTCCTCTTCCGAGAAGCCCGCCTCCTTCAGCCGGTCCACGCGCTTCGCATGGGTCTTCTTCGAGCCGAGGCAGCCGAGATAGAAGACGGGCGCGCGGAGCGCGGCGCGGATCGCCGGATCGTCCAGCTTCGGGTCATGGGTGAGGGTGACGATTGCGGTGCGCTCGTCGAGCCCGAGCGCGGCCAGCGCCTCGTCCGGCCAGTCATGGCTGATGACCTCGCCGGGGAAGCGCGCGGCGGAGCCGAAGGCCTCCCGCGGGTCGATCAGCACCGGGTCATAGCCCGTCAGCCGCGCCATCTGCATCAGCGGCTGCGCGATGTGGACGGCGCCGACCACCGCCATCTTCAGCGGCGGATTGTGGACGCCGAGGAATACAGCGCCCGATTCGTCGAAGCCGGACCGATCCGCCCGCCGCGCCGCCGCCGCCTCCGCCTCCAGCGGGTCGCCGGAGCCGGAAAGGATGAGCCGCCGCTCCCAGGTCTCCGGGTTCACGGCGTAGACCGCGCCGCGCCGGGCGGCGCGGGCGGCGGCGAGGTCGCGGATCAGCGCCTCGTCCGGCCCGCGGCCGACGCCGACGGGCTCCACCATCACCCGGATCTCGCCGCCGCAGGCGAGGCCGACGGCGAAGGCCTCCTCGTCCGATACGCCGAAGGAGAGGACGCGGCAGGCGCCGTCCTCCAGCGCCTCCAGCGCCTCGGCCGCCACCGCGCCCTCGACGCAGCCGCCGGAGACGGAGCCCATCAGTTCGGCGTCGGACGAGATCGCGAGCTGCGCGCCCGCCTGCCGCGGGGCCGAGCCCCAGGTGCGGATCACCGTGGCGAGCGCCGCGCCCTTGCCGGCGTCGATCCAGCCGAGCGCCTGCTCCACGATCCGGTCATGCGCCGCCGTCTCCATTCCCGTCCTCCTCAGATCGTCGCGCCCACGGCGAGCGCCATCGCCGCCGCCGCCGCGCGTTCGAGATGCGCCTCGTCCCGCGCCGCCGCGGCCAGCAGGAGCCCGCCCTGGAGCGCGGCCAGCACGCCCGCGGCGCGGATCGCCGCGCGCTCCGGCCCGAGGGCCTCGAAACATTCCTGCAGGAAGAGGAGGCAGGCGTCAAAGAACACACTCACCGCCTGTTTCACCCTCTCCGGCAGGCCGACCGATTCGGCCGAGAGCATGGCGCAAAGGCAGATCCGCCGGCCCGCCGCGAAGGCGCCGAGATGGAGATCGACCATCGCCCGCGCGCGCCGGGCCGGCGAGGGCTCGCCGGCCACCGCCGCGTTCAACGCGGCGAACTGGCGCGCCGCGTAGCGCTCCACCACCGACTCCGCCAGATCCTCCTTCGTCGGGAAGTGATAGTGGACCGAGGCGCTTTTCACACCAACATCCGCCGCCACGTCGCGGAAGCTCATGGCGGCGTAGCCGACGGCGCGCAGGCGCGCCTCGGCCGCGTCCATGATCCTCTCGCGCATCTCCATGGCGTCCACCTCTTTCTCTATCGATAGATAGGGGCTTGACCTCCCGTTCGTCAAATTCCATTGTCTACCTACCGATAGATAGAATCGGATAAACAGGAGCTGCACCATGAAGATCTACGACCAGAAGGGCCTTCCGAACCCGATGCGCGTGCGCGTCGCCGCCGCCGAAAAGGGCGTGACGGAGAGGATTGAATTCGTCCCCGTCGACGTGCTCGGCGGCGAGCATAAGCAGGCCGCCTTCCTCGCGATCAATCCGGGCGGATTCGTCCCGGTGCTGGAGCTGGACGACGGGCGGCGCATCGTCGAATGCGCGGCGATCACCGAGTATATCGATCACATGATAGGCGAGCCGGTCCTGACGGGGCGAACGACCATCTGGCGGGCGCGGCCTTCTCCGTCGCCGACATCACGCTTGCGGCGGCGCTCGTCTTCGCCGATTTCGCGAAGATCGAGATTCCGGAGCGGCTCTCGGCGCTCCATGACTGGCGCAAGAGGGTCACGTCGCGGCCGAGCTTCGCCTGAGTGAAAGGGACGCCATGAACGTGAACGACGACTTCTCCGCCCGCGCCGCCGTCCATGCCGGCGCGGCGCCCTGGATTCCCTCGCCGATGCCGGGCGTGGACCGCAGGCCGCTCGACCGGATCGGCGGGGAGGTGGCGCGGGCGACCACCATCGTCCGTTATGCGCCGGGCTCCGCCTTCTCCCCGCATGTGCATACGGGCGGGGAGGAGTTCCTCGTCCTCGAAGGGGTGTTCCAGGACGAGCACGGGGATTTTCCGGCGGGGACCTATGTGCGGAACCCGCCGGAGACGCGGCACAAGCCGGCCTCGGCGGAGGGGTGCGTCATCCTCGTGAAGCTCTGGCAGTTCGACCTGGCGGACCGGAACCAGTTCCATCTTCATGAGGGCGATCTTTCGTGGGCGGAGGCGGGCGCGGGAATCTCCGCCGCGCTTCTCCACCGGGACGCGCGGGAGGAGGTGCGGCGGGAGCGCTGGGCGCCCGGCGCGCGGATCCTGCGCGAGCCGGCGGACGGGCGGGAGATCTTCGTGCTTTCGGGCGGCTTCCGGGAGGGCGGGCAGGAGTTCGCGCGCTGGTCATGGCTGCGGCTGCCTAAGGGCGCGGCGCTCGATACGGTCGCGGGGCCTGAGGGCGCGGAGGTCTGGGTGAAGGAAGGGCACCTCCGCGAGGCGCCGAAAGGCCCCTCCGCCTGAAGCTTCCGCTTCCCTTTCGGGGCGTCCGCGCCTTACCTTGCGGCGGATGTCAGAAGCGCGAGGGGGGACGGATGCGCTCGATAGGTATTTTCACCGCGGTCGCGCTGGCCTTGTTAGCCGCCGCCGCCGGGGCCGAGCCCATCGCGCTCCGGCCCGCCGATCCGCAGCCGGAGGCGGGCGCGCTCGTGCCCGGGCTCGCCGTGAGCTACGCCTATCCGCATTCGGTGCGCTCCCTCCGCGAGGCGAAGGAATGGCTCGAATCGGGGTCGGAGCCGGGGGAGCCGCTACCGAACCTCCGCCATCGCGACACGATGGAGGGC
>JAUHWJ010000137.1 GCA_030424705.1 Alphaproteobacteria bacterium
GCACATGACGGCGCGCCATCGGGTCGTCGCTCTCCCAGCGCCGGGCGGAGCCGTCGGTCGGGTTGTTCTCCACGTCGTCGCGGTAGACGTCCTCGACCCATTCGGCGAGGTTGCCCGCCATGTCGTGGAGGCCGAACGGATTGGGCGGGAAACGGCCGACCGGGGCGACCCCCTCCCATTCGTCGGCGCCTTCGGCATGGCCGATGCAGCAGATCTCCCGCCCGAGATTGGCGCGGTCGTAATCCCACCGCTCGCCCCAGTAATAGGGCGTCGCGGTTCCCCCGCGGGCGGCGTATTCCCATTCGGCCTCGGTTGGCAGGCGATAGGGCTCGCCCGGGACCTGCGCGTTCACCCAGGCGACGAAGGCCTGCGCGTCCTCCCATGAGGGGCCGGCGGCGGGCATCCCGTCCTTCGGCAGGCCATCGTCGCGCAGCGGCTCGCAGGCCCCCGCTTCGGCGCAGGCGGCGTAGGCCTCCCATGTCGTCTCTGTCTTCGCGAGGGCGAAGCGGGGGACCGTCACCTGCCGCTGCGGCCCCTCCTGGTCGAGCCGGTCCGGCTCGGTCTCCGGCGAGCCCATCAGGAAGCTCCCGGCGGGAATCGCCACCATCTCGGGGCAGTCGTGGCACTCCTGGAAGCTGGCGAGGTCTGGCGTTCCCGAAGGGTCGGCGGGGCGGTTCAACCGTTCGAAGGCGAGGGCGGCGCAGCCGGCGAAGACGAGTGCGGCGAGAGCAAGGAGCGCGGGGCGGCGGAGGCTCCGCCGCGGCTTCGGCGGCGCGGCGCGCGCGGCGGCTCCGGCGCCGAGCGCGTCTCGGATCGCCTCGATCAGCTTGCCGACCTCCTGACGATAGCCCTCATGGGTCAGCCGCGCGAAATGCCGGCGGGCGAGCAGCTTCAGATCGTCCGGCAGGTCCGCAGGCGCGGGCGGCTTCGCGCCGTCGAGGAGGACGGGAATCACCACCGTGTCGGGCTTGACCAGCGCCGAGGCGATCTCGATCCGGACGAAGTCCTGCTTCTCCTCGATCCGCCGCGCACCGGTGTCCGACTGCAGCGAGAGCCATTCCGGGCCGATCAGCGCAAGGAACACGTCGCAGGCGCCAACCTGCCGCTCCAGCACCTCGACGAAATCCTGCCCCGGCGCGATCTGCTCCACATCCATGAAGATGCGTTCGGCCGGGAACGCGGCCGATAGCGCGTCGTAAAGCCGGGCCGCGGCCCACTGGCTGTCCGCCCGCCGGTAGGAGATGAAGATCTTGCCGGGCATGCGCCTTTCCTCTCCGGCCGTGATCCTAGCGCGCTTGCGGCGCCCTGTCTCGCCCGCTTCGGATCACGGGGCATGCGCCCTCGGCCCGCGCCGTTCGCCAGGCCGCTTTCGCGGTCACGGCTCCCGGCGAAGGAAGTCCGCGAGAATGGCGTGGAAGAGGCCCGGCTTCTCGACATGCGCTGCATGCGAGACGCCCGGGATGACGGCGAGCCGCGCATCGGGCAGCCCCCTCCACAACGCCTCGACCTGCGGCCAGCGATAGGAGCGGTCGCCGTCGCCCCAGATGACGAGCGCAGGCATCGTCAGGCGACCGAGGGCGCCGCGGCCGTCCCAGCCCTGCATAGCGTCGAGGCCGGCGAGCGCCGCCGCCTCGCTCGCGCGGGAGCCGATGCGGATGAGCATGTCGAGGCCTCTCGGCTCGCGGCCGCTGGAAAACCAGGTCGCCCCGATGCGCCGGATGGTCCGGGCGACGCCATCCGCCTTCAGCCGCTCGCGGGAGACGTCGATGGGCTCGAACCGGTCGGGCATCAGGCCGAGCGGGCCGGTGCCGTAGAGAACGAGGCGCTCCACCCGCTCCGGGCGGGCGGCGGCGGCCTCCTGCGCGATCATCCCGCCCATCGAATGCCCGAGCAGGGTGAACCGGTCGACGCCGAGATCGTCGAGCAGGCGCGTCACCGCCGCGGCCAGCCCCGCAATCGTGCCGCAAGCCGCCCGGTCCGCCGCTTCGCCGAAGCCCGGCAAGTCGGGCGCGATCACGTCGAAACGGTCGGAGAATCGGTCGATCTCCGCAGTCCATTGTTCGGAGCCGCCGAGATAGCCGTGAACCAGAACGAGCACGGGGCCGGCGCCCGCGCGGCGATGAGGAAGCGTTTGCACTCTCGTCACCCCATCTGCGCCGGCAGCCAGAGCGCGATCTGCGGCGCAGCGATCAGCAGCGCGATGAGGACGACCATCGCCCCAATGAAAGGAAGGCAGCCGATGATGACGTCCCCGATCGTCACCTGGTCCCGGCTGATCGCCTGTATCACGTAGAGATTGAGCCCCACAGGCGGGGTCAGCACCGCGATCTCCATGGTGATGGTGTAGACGACGCCGAACCAGATCAGGTCGAACCCCGCCGCGTCCATCAGCGGATAGATGGTGGGCAGGGTGATGAAGGTCATCGAAACCGGCTCTAGGAACATGCCGAGCACGATGTAGAAGACGAGCACGATGAGCAGCACCGTGGTCGAGGAGAGTTCGAAGGAGAGAAAGAGCTCCGTGAACTGCTGCGGCACCCGGTAATAGGTCAGCACGAAGCCGAAGAGGACGCCGGCGGAGAGCAGAAGGCCGAGATAGCCCATGGTCCGCATCGTCGCGAAGATGGCGTCCTTGAACCCCCGCCAGGTCAGTCCTCCGACGCCGAAGGCGAGGATCACCGTCAGAAGCGCGGCGACCGCGGCGGCCTCCGTCGGCGTCGCGATGCCGGCGTAGATCGCGACGGTGATGACGAGGCCGATGAGGGCGACGGGGCCGACCGTATAGAGGATCATGAGCGGCGCCATGCGCGCCGCGCTTTCCCGCTCCGGTATGTCCTGCGGCCTGACGAGGCCCCAGACAAAGACGATCACCACGAAGAGGGAAACGAGGATCACGCCCGGGATGACGCCCGCGATGAAGAGGTCGCCGATGCTCTGGTCCGTCACGATGCCGTAGAAAAGCAGGATCAGGCTGGGCGGGATCAGGACGGACAGCGTCCCACCCGCGGCGAGGACGCCGCTGGAGAGGCGCGCGCCATAGCCGAGCTTCAGCATCTCGGGCAGCGCCACGCCGCCGATGGTGAGCGCGCCAACCATGGATGAGCCGCAGACGGCGCCGAATCCGGCGCTGGCGCCGATGGAGCCGTAGGCCGCCGAGCCCTTGATCCGGACGCCCTGGTGCAGGAACTGGTAGAGGTTAGGCCCGATGTTCGATTTGCCGATCAGCTCCCCTAGCAACACGAAAAGCGGAACGGCCAGAAGGATATAGTCGATCCACACCCCCCAGAGCTTCAGCTCCGAGGAGACGACGGAGGTGTTGAAACCCTGGATGTCCCAAAGGAACGGCAAGGACGCTGCGGCGAGGGCGAAGGGGATCGGAAGGCCGATGGTGATGAAGAGCATCAGGAGGCCGAAGAGCCCCAACCCTACGAAATACCATTCCATGACGTCCCCCTCAGATCGCGGGCGTTCTGATCAGGCGGATCAGGCGCAGAAGGGTGAAGAGCGTGAAGACGACGAGCGCGAGGGCTCCTGGCCCCCAGAACAGGTAGCGAGGCCAGTGAAGGATTTCGGAGGCCACGCCGGAGTTGAAGGCGCGGTTCGTGGCGCTGATCCCGGCATAGGCGAAGAAGCCGCCGACGCCGAGCATCAGGAGGTGGTTGATGACGTCGAAGACCTTGCGCGCGCCGGGGCCGAGCCTGTCCACGACCATCGTGACCTTGGGGAACGCATCCTCGCGCAGCGCGAAGGCGAGGCCGGCGAAGGCGACGGGAAAGAGGAGGAGCGCGGTCGCCTCGGTCACCATCCGGTCGGGCCGGCCGAGCCCGTAACGAACGAAGACCCCGTAGGAGATCCAGAGCATCTGGATCAGGATGATGACCGCGCCGAACCCGGCGAGCCAGACCACGACCCGGTCCGCGGCCGCGATCCAGCGATCAAGCTGCGTTTTCATGGCGTTGCACCCCGCGGCGGGTTGAGGGGGCGGCCCGGGCCGGTCGCCGGGCCGCCCCTGCGGCGGCGTCAGGAGGGCGCGTGGTTCGCCAGAAGGCCTCGGATCTTGTCCGCGAGATCGGCCCCGCAGGCTTCGTTCACAGTCGCGTCCCACTTGTCCTTCACGCTTTCGATCAGCGCCATGCTGGTTTCGACGGGGAGCGTGGTTTCCGTGCCGCCTGCGGCGATCGCGGCGGCGATCTGCTCGTCCACCCAGCCCTCATAGCGCGGCTGGAGCCAGGCCTCGGTCTCCGCCGCGGCCGCGGTCATCGCCGCCTGCTCCTCGGGCGTCAGGCTCTCGAACTTGTCCTTGTTCATCATGTAGATGATGTTGCCGTAGAAGAGGTTGGCGTTGACCATGTGGGGCATCACGTCCCACAGCTTCCAGGAGGAATAGGTCGCGACGCCCATGTTGATGCCGTCCACCACCCCGCGCTCGGCGGACTGGAAGACTTCCTTCGGCGCCACGAAGACGGGCTCGCCGCCCCAGCTCTCGATCATCATCGAGACGAGCGGGCCGATGGAGCGGACGAGCTTGCCGTCGAGCTTGCCGATCTCGACGCTCGGCTCCTCGAACCACCATTCCTGATCGTAGGAATAGTTCGAGTTGATCAGCGGCACGAGCCCGGCCTTCGCCGCCTCGTCGCGGATCAGCGCCGCATAGTCCGCGTCGAGCTTCGGCTGGTCGGAGAGGTCGACGAGCGCCGGATAGAGCGACGTGACGGCGTAGCAGGGCAGCCGGTTGTCGGCGTTGATCCAGCTGATGTCGGAGACGCCGCCCTGCAGCGCGTCGACGCCCTCGGACCAGCCGTGCAGCGTGGAGGAGGGGAAGATCTCGACCTTCACGCTCCCGCCGGTCTTTTCGGCCACGAGCTTCGCGAAGTGAGCGAAGCCTTCGTGGCGGATGTCCGCTTCGTTGACATAGGTGGACAGGCGAATCGTGGTTTCCGCCTGGGCGGCCAGGGCCGCGGCCGAAAGCGCTGCTGCTGCTGCTGCGATCTTGATCGGATGTGGCATGCGAGTCTCCCTGTTTGCGCCGGGGCGGCTCCGTCCATATGCGACCGCGCGGCCCCGGATTGAGCGCGGATTAGGCGGAAGCCGGCGGCTGCTCGGAAATTGCCCTCGCCCTCGCCAGCCCTTCCGGAACGCTAGGTCAGCCTTGCTGCGCCCGGCCAATCGAAAGCCGCGATAGTCTCATGCGAATATTGCATAAATTAATTCTTTCAATACGATGACACTCGCGCGTTGAGGAGCCCGGCATGGACATCAACTGGCTTCAGGATTTCATCTGCCTCGGGCGCACGCTCAACTTCACCAAGGCTGCCGAAGAAAGAAGCATCTCCCAGCCGGCCTTCAGCAGGCGAATCAGGTCGCTTGAGCACTGGGTCGGCACGCCGCTGATCAAGCGGTCCACCTATCCGGTTCAGTTGTCGGTCGCCGGCGCCCAGTTCCTGCCCGTCGCCCGCGACGTCGTCGCCAGCCTGACCGATGCGCGGCAGGCGATCCGGGCGGAGGAACGCGGCGCGCTGGCCTTCCAGCGTTTCGCCGTGCTGCACACGATCTCGGTGAACTTCCTCTCCGGGAGGATCGCGGAGCTGGAGGCGGAAAACCCCAATCTCAGGGTCCGCATATATTCCGATCATCTCGGCGCCTGCTGCCAGATGTTCTCGGAAGGCGTCTGCGACTTCCTTCTCTACTATCGTCATCAGGAAGTGGTTCCGGTGTTCGAGGAATCCCGCTTCGCGCGCAAGGATATCGGCGTCGACCCGCTGCTGCCCGTCGCGGAGGCGGGGGCGGCGGCGCGGGGCGGGTGGAATCTCTCGGACCCGGAGGCGCGAAACATCCCCTATCTCGGCTACGACCCGGCGAGCTATCTTGGCACCGTGGTCGACCAGACGATCGGCGCCCGCCGCCCGCCGCTCGCGCTCCGCTACATGGATGCGCTGACCGAGG
Source organism: Alphaproteobacteria bacterium (assembly GCA_030424705.1). Lineage (GTDB taxonomy): Bacteria > Pseudomonadota > Alphaproteobacteria > Rhodobacterales > Rhodobacteraceae > Pikeienuella. Next base: position 5,944 of record JAUHWJ010000137.1, read on the forward strand.
CCATCAAGCGGCGGACCCTGGCGGGCAGCGGGCTTTCCTGGCTGCCGCGGAGCGCCGTCGCGGAGGAGATCGCCCGCGGCGACCTCGTGGTCGCCGGCGGGCCGGAATGGCACG
>JAUHWJ010000138.1 GCA_030424705.1 Alphaproteobacteria bacterium
GCAGATCGTGACGTCGACGATCTTCTGCCCGGGCTCCTCGCGCCCTGCATAGAGCCGGTCGAGGATTGCATCGCGGGAAAGCGTCTCCCCGCCCCGGAGCGCCAGCATCTCCATAACTCGGTATTCGAGCGCGCGCAGCGGAGCGGCGACGCCGCGAACCCGCACTTCCCGCCGCTTGAGGTCGATCACCGCCCCGCCGGAGCAGGCGATGCGCTCCGCGCCGCGGCCGGCGAGCCGGTCCAGCACGGCGCGACGAAGCCGTTCCGCCGTCGGCCCCGGCGCGAGCGGACGGGCGAGCATATCGGCAGCTCCAGCGCCGCGCAGCCGCATCTCGGCTCTCTGGTTCCGCGCATTCCGAAAGGCGACTACAGCAGCGGAGCGGGAGAAGCGGCCGGTCGCCGCGACGGCCTCGTTCAAGTCGAGCGAAGGGCCGAGCGCAACGAGCTCCGCCATACTGGAAAGGGCGAGCTCCCGCGCCTGGAACAGGTCGTCGGCCTCGACATGGCCGAATCCGGCCTCGTCAAGCGTGCGGCGCAGCCAGTCACGAAACGGGCCGGCGGGCTCCACGATGAGAACGAGCATGACAAATTCCTCAGCTTGCGACAGCGGCGGGCCGAAGCTCCGCGCCAAGGCCGGCGGCGGCGTCGAGGAATGAGAAAAGCTCCTCCGTCATCCGGCCGGCGCCGTAATGGTCCAGCGCGACGAATTCCGGGCTTTCGGCGAAGGCGCGCGCTGCGACGAGCGCCGCGCGGACACGCCGGGCATGAGCGCCGGCGCCGAAGCGCGCCGCCGGAATGCGGATCACGTTGCCGGACGCAGTCGTCTCTTCGTCGCTGAAAAGGCCGGCCGCGGCGCCGCTCTCGCGAAGCCCCTCGCGGCGGCGGATTGCCCGGAGCACCGTCTCATAGTAGCCGGCCCAGCCGGCGATCCAGCCGCGCGTGGCCCGGAACACGGCAAGGTCGAACGGGTCGCCTTTCGCGTCGCTCAGGTGCGCCTCGGAATTGAGATGCAGCAACTCCGCCAGCGCGCGCCGGGCGCTGTCATAGCGCGCCTGCAGCGTCTCTTCGGCGGCAAGGCCGATCAGCGTCTCGTTCATTTTCGTGCCCCTTCAGGATACAGTCGCAACAACACGCCGGGCTTCGATCCCGGCCCGCCGCGCCCCCTCCAATCCCGCTCCGAGAGAGTGGATCGTTCGGAAACGCGTAAATACCGATAGAGGCGGCATCGGGATTCGTCCCGGCCGCGAAAGCATCGGCGGCCGGTCGTAAAGGAGGGGGTTAGCCTCCTAAGGGATAGGCGGCCGGCGCGCATGCGGCGAGAAAGGCGAGTTGATCTATCCTTTGGTATAGAGCGGCTCTCTTTTGGAATGATGCCCAAACGGTCCAGATCGGTTACCACTTGTTCACCATCTTCGCGGCCTCTGGAGAGATCATGAGACAGCGCCTTCCCTTCATGCGCGCGGCGTTCTTCGCCGCCCTCGCCCTCATCGCCCTCCCCGCCGCGGCGGACGATGGAGAGCAGCTCGTCATCGTTCCGGAGCCCGGCGCTGCGCCGGTCGCGCTCGACCGCGCCGCGCTCGAGGCGATGCCTGCGACGACGATCGAGACGTCGACGATCTGGACGGAGGGCGTGCGGACCTTCACCGGCGTGCTGCTCGCCGATCTCGTGGCCGCGCAGGGTATCCAGGGCGAGACGATGCGCGCCGTCGCGCTGAACGACTACGCCGTGGAGATCCCGCTCTCGGACGCGGAGCCCGGCGGGCCCATCGTGGCCTACAAGCTCGACGGCGCGGAGATGTCTGTGCGGGACAAGGGCCCTTTCTGGGTCATCTATCCCTACGACTCCGATGCGAGGTTCAGAACCGAGACGATCTATTCCCGCAGCATCTGGCAGCTGACGAGGATCGAGGCGATTGAGTGACCGTCTCCGCCAGCGTCGCCGCGTCGCCGTCAGGGCGCTGATCGGCGCCGTCTTCGGGCTCGGGTTTCTGGCGTCGGGGTTCATCGGGCTGAGGTTGTGGGAGGAGATCGCGGCGCTCCGCGCCTCTCCTTCCGACAATGTGCAATGGACCTTCGCCCAGGTGGAGGTAGACCTCCTGAATTTCCGCCGCTCCGCGGCGGAAGCGACGGCCGGCGAGGCGACGCCCGCCGAGATGCGCAGGGCCTTCGACCTTTTCTATAGTAGGATCAGAATACTGGAGCGTGGGGCCGTCTTTGCGGCATTGCGCGCAGAAGCGGAGGTCGGCCAGTCGCTCGACCGGATCCTCGCCTTTATCGCAGCCGCGACCCCGGTTGTGGACGGACCGGACGACGCGCTTCTCGCCGCCGCGCCCCGGCTCAGACGGGAGGCTGCTGCGCTTCAGCCGCTTGCGCGCGCGATGTCGCTCACCGGCGTCCGCATCTTCGCGCAACTTTCTGACGCGCGGCGCGCCAGTTTCCGCTCTACCCTGGCGGCCGCCGCCGCGCTCGCCGCAGGGCTGATCGCTGCCCTTATCGTCAGCCTTTTCGTCATCAATCGGCAGCGCGCAGTCTCGCTCCGGAGGGCGGCCGCGGCCGAAAGGATCGGAAGGCGGCTCGCGGCGACGGTGGAGGCGTCGCTCGACGCCGTGATCGTCGCCGACGCGCGCGGCGTGGTGACGGACTGGAACAGGGCCGCAACGCGCATTTTCGGCCACAGGCCGGAAGCGGCGCTCGGCCGTGACATGCAGACGCTGATCGTGCCGCATCGCTACCGCGCGGCGCATAGCGCCGGCATGAAACGCTTTCTCGCCACGGGCGAGCGGCGGGTGATCGGGGCCGGTCGCGTCGAGATGACGGCGCTACGCGCCGGAGGGGAGGAATTTCCGGTCGAACTCGCGATCGCCGTTTCGGAGGATCACAAGGGCCCGATCTTCGTCAGCTACCTGCGCGACATCTCGGATCGGCTCGCAGCCGAGCGGGATCTGCGCGGCGCGCTCGAAGCGGCGACGTTGGCGGACCGGGCCAAATCCGAGTTCATCGCCGTGATGAGCCACGAGATGCGGACGCCGCTGAACGGGGTCATCGGTCTGATCGACCTTCTGCTGAGATCCGGGCTGGACGAGCGACAGCGCCGCTTCGCCGAGAGCGCGGCGGCTTCAGGGGAAATCCTGCTGCGACATGTCAATGACGTGCTCGACATCGCCCGCGCGGACGCCGGGCGACTAACGCTTTCGGAAGAGCCGATCGACATCGCCGCGGTCGTCAGGGAAGCCATCGAGATCGTGAGGCCACTGGCGGAGGAACAGGGCGACAGCATCGACTTTGATCCCGGCGAGGGGCTCGGCGCGCTCAGCGGAGACACGCGGCGCGTGCGCCAGATTGCGCTCAACCTCCTCGGCAACGCCGTGAAGTTCACGGAAGGTGGAAGCATCCGCGTCTCACTTGCGCTTCTTCGTCAGGATGAGGCAGGGGTAGAGATCGAGCTCGTCGTCGAGGATACGGGCTGCGGCGTTCCGGAAGCCGAAAGGGAACGCATCTTCGAGGACTTCGTGATGTTGGACCCTTCCTACGAGCGGAAGGCCTCGGGCTCCGGACTCGGGCTGGCCATCGTCCGACGTATGGCGCAGGCGATGGGCGGCTCGGCGTATGTCGAACCGGTGGAGAGCGGGGGAAGCCGGTTCCGCGTCGCAATGCGCCTCGCACGCGGCGAAGCAAGGGAACCGGCCACGGAGGAGCCAGCACCGCCACCTTCGCCCTCGCCTTCGGCGGAGCCTACAGCGTCGCTCAGGGTTCTGCTGGTTGAGGACAACGGCGTCAACCGGATGGTGTTCGGCGAAATTCTGCGCGCGGCAGGCCACGAGGTTGTCGAGGCGGCGGACGGGCGGGCGGGCGTGACAGCGGCGGAACGCGAACGTTTCGACGCCGTGCTGATGGACATCTCGATGCCCGTGATGAACGGCGTCGAGGCGGCGCGGGCGATCCGCGGCGGCGACGGACCGAACCGGTTAACCCCGATTGTCGGGCTTACGGCACACGCCCTGCCCGCGGAACTGGCGCGCTTTGCGGAGGTCGGCATTGAGCCCTGCCTTACCAAGCCGCTCCGCAGCCGCGATCTGGAGCGCGCGCTCGCCACGCTCCCTGCCGCTGGGGAAGACGCAGCGACCGCGGATGCGGAGGATGAAGAGGAGGAGGACCCGCTCTTCGATGACGATAGCATCGCGGAGTTGGCCCTGAGCCTCGACGAGGCGCTACTGAAGCGAACTCTTCTCGCCGTCGCCGCGGAGCTGGAGGCGGGCCCGACGGACCTCGCGTCCGGCGCCTGGCCGGAGCGCAGGGCGCTGGCGCATCGCCTCGCCGGCTCCGCCGCGCTCGTCGGTGCGACCCGGGCTCGGTCCGCGCTGGTCGCGCTCGAGACGGCGTACGCGCTCAAGGACCCGCCCGCAGCGGAGACAGCCGGGGCCGAGTTCGAGGCAATCTTGCCGGATACTCTCTCCGCGCTCCGGGAATACGCCGACTCGATCGGGGGCTGAGGGAAGGTCTCAGACGGGTTGCGGCAAGCTCCGGCTGCGGCGATGATCGCCGCGCAACCGGAGAAGGCAAAGGCATGAGGATTCTCGTCGCAGACGATCACGAGTTGGTGCGCGACACGATCTCCGCCTATCTCGAACGTGAGCAGGACATCGAAGCCCGCGCCGCCTCTTCAATGGAGGAGGCGGGCCGCATGATCGAGCAGGAAGGGCCGTTCGACCTCGTCCTGCTCGACTACGCCATGCCCGGCGTCTCCGGCCTTGAAGGGCTTCGCCTGGCGATGCGGCTCAATGGCGGCAAGCCGGTCGCCCTGATCTCGGGCGCGGCTGGGCAAGACGTGGCGAAGGCCGCGCTCGCCGCCGGCGCGGCGGGCTTCCTGCCCAAGACTATGGCCGCACGCTCTCTCGTCCACGCGATCCGCTTCATGGTCTCCGGAGAGCAATACGCACCAATCCAGTTCTTGCAGGCTGTCGAGGCTGAGGCGCCCGATCCGTTCGAGGCCCGGCTCACGCCGCGAGAGAAGCAAGTGCTCGGCGGCCTCTGTCGCGGCCTCGCCAACAAGGAAATCGCGCGCGAGCTCGACCTGCAGGAGGTCACGGTGAAGCTTCACGTCAAGACGATCTGCCGCAAGCTGGACGCCCGAAACCGCACCCATGCGGCGATGATCGCCAAGGAAGCCGGCTTTACCTGAGGGAAACCCGGCTTCGCCGCTCGGCGACCGGCGCAATGCAGACGCCGCGGCGTTGACACTCGCGCCGGCGGCATGTATCGAAGCCTCGAAGCGTTTGGGGAATAGGTTAACGGTAGACCCACGGACTCTGACTCCGTTAGTCCTGGTTCGAATCCAGGTTCCCCAGCCAGCCTACCTGCCTCAAATCACAAACAAAAAAATACCGCAGCGCCCCGCGGCAGGCGATCTACCGCAAAAATGCTACCGCAAAGCAAAATACCGCAAAATTACCGCGCTGTAATCGCTCGCTTTTTCTCCGGTGCGCTCGATTCGCCGCTCGAACCCGGGGCGATTCCAAAACTAACGTAGCCACTTGGCGCGCCTGCATGGCAGCTTTCTGGTGTGCATGAGTCGGCCTACCAAGGCCTACGCTCTGACGTCTTTTCACTTCCGTCTTGCCAATTTTGCATATAAGGCTTGAATTGCCGATATCGTCACTACCTTACGGTTGTGCGACTCCGTCAGGTTCAACGGACGGGCGAGCCGGGGAGAGCGACGATGGTCAAGGGCGAATGGACTGCGTGCGATGGGGTTCCAAGAGGCGGGCTGCGCTTCGACCGGCGGGAGGAGACCCGCCGATGACAGAGGAGACTGAGGATGCGGACGGCGTTCGGAGAGATGCTCGGGGCGGAACTGCGAAAGAGGAACATGACGCAGTCAGACCTCGCGCGGGCGGCAAACGTGGGCAAGGACCGGATCAGCTATTACGTGAGGGGCGGACAGCCGCGGCCGAAGACGTTGCAGAAGCTGGCCAAGGCGCTCGGGATGACGCTCGAGCACATGCAGACGGCGATCAAGGAAGCCGAGGACGCGGCGATACC